>JBDSBK010000179.1:0-11980 GCA_039921645.1 Dokdonella sp. | reverse complement strand
GGCAAACGGCGGACGGAAACGAAGAAGGCGCGCTTGCGCGCGCCCTCTCCTCGAACGGTGGAAGTCCGATCCGTGCCGCGATCAGATCAGTGCTCGTCGTTTTCGATCAGTTCGGCGTACGCATCCGGATCGAGCAGGTCTTCCTGCTCTTCGGCAAGGTTGTCGGGCTTGATCACGAAGATCCAGCCATCGCCGTACGCGTCTTCGTTGATGGTTTCAGGCTTGTCCGGCAGCGCCTCGTTGACCGCGACGATCTCGCCGGAAAAAGGCGCATAGATGTCCGAAGCGGCCTTCACCGATTCGACCACCGCGCAGGCGTTGCCTGCCTTGACCGTGTCGCCAACGCTCGGCAACTCGACATAGACAAGGTCACCGAGCAGGCCCTGCGCATGATCGGAAATTCCGACCGTGACGGTGCCCTTGTCTTCGATGCGCGCCCACTCGTGGGATTTCATGAACTTCAGGTCGCCGGGAATTTCTTGCATGGCTCGAGTCCTTGATGGGTACCGCTGAAAACGAATTCTAGCAACGTAAGAGGACGCGCGCGAATCGCGACTCAAACGCCGTCGCAGGCCCTGCCGTCACGCACGAACGGGTACTTCACCGTACGCACCGGCACCAGCTTGCCGCGAATGTCCGCCTGCAGCATGCCCGTCGATTCCGCCGGTACGCGCGCGAACGCAATCGATTTCGACAGGGTCGGCGAAAAACTACCGGAAAGTATCTCGCCGTCGCCATACGGCGTCGCGACGCGCTGGCCGTGGCGCAGCACGCCCTTGTCGTCCATGACCAGGCCAACCATCACGCGATGGCCACCCGCGGCCTTCTGTTTTTCAAGCATGCCACGGCCGATGAAGTCGCGGCCCTCGTCGAGCACCACCGTCCAGCCGAGATTTGCTTCCCACGGCGTGACCGTCTCGTCCATGTCCTGGCCATACAGGTTCATGCCGGCTTCGAGGCGCAGCGTGTCGCGCGCACCGAGTCCGGCGGGCGCGACGCCCGCAGCGACGAGATTGTTCCAGAGTGCGACCGCGTCGCCCTGCGGCACGATGATTTCGAAGCCGTCCTCGCCGGTGTAGCCGGTGCGTGCGATGAAGAGGCCATCGCCCTCGGTGGCGACGAACTTGCCGATCTTCGCCGCCTTCACACGCGTCTCCGGCGTCAGCAGACCGAGCACCTTGTCGCGTGCGTTCGGCCCTTGCACCGCGATCATCGCGAACTCCGGGCGCTCGGTGACCGTCACGTCGAACGCTGCAGCCTGCTTTTCGATCCAGGCCAGGTCCTTGTCTCGCGTCGACGCGTTCACGACGACGCGGAAGAAATCCTCACTCAGGAAATACACGATGAGGTCGTCGATTACGCCGCCGTGATCGTTGAGCATGCACGAGTACAGGGCCTTGCCCGACACCTTGAGCTTGTCGATGTTGTTAGCGAGCAGACGGCGCAGGAAATCGCGGCAGCGCGCGCCGCGCAAGTCGACGACGGTCATGTGCGAGACATCGAACATGCCTGCGTCGCGACGCACCGCATGGTGTTCCTCGATCTGCGAGCCATAACTGATCGGCATATCCCAGCCGCCGAAGTCGACCATCTTGGCGCCGAGCGCGCGGTGGGTTTCGTTGAGGACGGTCTTCTGGGTCATTGCGGGTCCGGTACGCCAAGCGGGCGAACATTATCGCGGGCTGCGCCCGGCATTCCAACCACCGCGGCGCAGCGATGCGGTTGCGGGAATAAATCGCCGCCCTGCGTGATCTGGTTGTCTGCAATCGCAGCCAACCCGGGAGCAACCGCCATGAGCATCGATGACACCGACAAACGCGATCCGGAAAAACTGATCGATCCCGATCGTCGCAAAGCGCTCGGCTGCCTCTCCGCGTGGACCGGCGCTGCAGTGGTCTGGACCGTCGTCGGCGGCGTGCCGCGTGCGCTCGGCACAACCCATGCGGGTTCGCTTGCGACCGCGTCGAAGAATGCGCTCACCTTCGTGCAGATCAGCGACACCCATATCGGCTTTCACAAGGAAGCGAACCCGGATGTCGTGGGCAGCCTGCGCCACGCGATCGCCGACATCCATTCGCTTGCGCAGTCACCCGCGTTCGTCGTGCATACCGGCGATGTCAGCCATCTGTCGAAGCCCGAAGAATTTGGACAGGCCAAGGAAATCCTCGCCGAACTGCATGTCGATCGCGTGCATACGGTGCCGGGCGAACACGATGCGATCGACGATGGCGTCAACGGCTATCTCAAATTCTTCGACCACGACGGCAAAGGCCGGAGCTGGTACAGCTTCGACCAGAGCGGCGTGCACTTCATCGGCTTGAACAACGTACTCGACTTCAAGAAGGGCACGCTCGCCGCACTCGGCGACGAGCAGCTTGCCTGGTTGAAATCTGACCTCGCCCGTGTTTCGCGCTCCACGCCGATCGTGGTGCTCGCACACATTCCGATGTGGACGGTATACGCACCGTGGGGTTGGGGCACGGCGGATTCGGCGGCGGCGATGTCGCTGCTGCGTCCGTTCGGATCCGTGACCGTATTGAATGGTCACATCCATCAGGTGCTGCAAAAGGTCGAAGGGCATGTCGCGTTGCACACCGCGATGTCGCTCGCCTATCCGCTGCCGACGCCCGGGCAGGCAGGCATCGGCGAGCCGGGACCACTCAAGGTACCTGCTGGCGAGCTGGGCAAACTCCTTGGCACGCGCCAGCTCAGTGTCGTGCGTGGCCGGCAGGCACTCGCCCTCATCGATACCCCGCTCGACCGCTGATCCACGCAAGAGACATATAGAAGGAGTGCACCGGCATGATCCGCGCGAAGTCTTGTTCGTCCACACGACCATCAATGATCGGCAGCCTGATCGCCGTGATTGTCGGGAGCGCAATCGGCACGCCTGCCGTTCTCGCCGCTGCCGCGCCTTCGACGCCCACCGTCGATATCACGAAGTTTGCGTTCACGCCTACCGAAATCACGGTCGCACCCGGCAGCCGCATCCTCTGGGTCAACCACGACGAAGTGCCGCATACGGTTACCGGCGACGACAAGCATCTGGCGTCCAGAGGCATGGACACGGATGACCGCTACGAACACGTGTTCGCCGAGGAAGGCGACTACACCTACCACTGCGCTGTGCATCCGTTCATGATCGGTGTCGTCCATGTACGCAAGGACTAGCCTGATCGTGGGCGCGCGGCCATCCTGCAGTGGAATAAATCGGTGACGACCAGCCAGGCCGCTGTGGGCGATCTCGCCCTGCGCCATCTCGATGCGGCCTACAGTCTGGGCCGCTGGTTGCTCGGCAACGAGCACGATGCCGCCGATGCCGTGCACGACGCTTTCCTGCGCGCGGCGCGCTCGGCGGATAGCTACGCTGGCGGCAACGGACGAGCGTGGTGGTTGGCGATCGTGCGCAACTGCTGCCTGGCGAAGCTGGCTGTTCGCGGCAAGGATCGACGAAACATCGCGATCGATCAGGTCACGACCGCGCAGGGTCAGGACGCCGCCGATGCCCTCCTCGCGCACAGCGACGTCGAAGAACCCGAGAGCCACGTCGACGACGCGCAGCGACGTTCGCGTGTTGCTCGATACCTGCAGGATCTGCCCGCGGAGTTTCGCGAGACCTTGATCCTGCGCGAGATCGAGGAGCTGTCCTATCGCGAGATTGCCGATGTCCTGCAAACGCCGATCGGCACCGTCATGTCCCGCCTTGCACGCGGTCGCGCGATGTTGCAGCGCGCCCTGAACCCGACGTACCCGGAGGAGACGAAACGTGGACTGTAATGCCGCTCGCGAGCTGCTTCCGTTCTACTTCGATGACGAGCTCGATCGCGCGACGAGCCGAAACCTGGAGACGCACCTCGACGGCTGCGCCGATTGCGCCGCGACCCTGATCGAACTCGACGCGCTTCGTCGAACCCTGCGCGAGCACGCTCCGCGCTACGCGGCCCCGCAAGCGTTGCGCGAGCGCCTGCAGTCGCTGCTGCCGAAACCGCTCGCTGCGCAACCGCGCAGGATGCCGAGACGATGGCTCGCGATCGCGGCGTCGTGGCTGCTCGCATTCGCCATCGGTGGCGCAACGGTTGCACTGCTGAGACCGCAAGGCGCGCATGACGAGGACCAACTCGCGCGCGATCTGTTTTCGAGTCACTGGCGAGCGCTTGCCGCGACATCGCCGGTGGATGTCATCTCAACCGATCGGCATACGGTCAAGCCGTGGTTCGCGGGAAAAGTCGCGCAGGCACCCGTGGTGCAGGACTTCGCCGAGCAGGGCTTCGCGCTCCTCGGAGGCCGCATCGACTATGTCGGCAGCGAGCGGATAGCGGTCCTTGCCTATCGGCATGGGCAGCATCTCATCGATGTGTTCGTTCTGCCGCAGACGAACGCAGCGGCAATCGGGCGGCACGTCCAACGGCTGGGCTATTCAATCGACCCGGTTTCGCTGGGCGGCCAGCCGGCGGCCTGCGTGTCGGACATGGACGAAGCGGAACGCTCGCGTTTCGCAGGGCTGCTTGGCGAAGCGAGGCAATGATGCTCCTGGGCGAAACATCGAACGCCCTTGCAGCGAGCGCGCAGCGGGAAAGGAATTCGTGCTGAAGGCCGCGTAGCCCTCGATAGCCAAACGCGCACCGTTGTGGCGATTCCTCCTGCTGTCGCCTCCGCATCGCCGCAAGCGCCCGCCGGCAAGCACGATGCTGTCGCAATTTTGCCTTTGAAACATTTGATATAAGTTCCAGCGCGGAATTTCTCCGCGAGTCAGCAGGAGCACGACCATGACGTTACACAACGTCTGCCTGGCATTGGCAATCCCGTTTACCTCACTGGCGCTTGCATCGAATGTCGCCGCCGCAGCGCCGGCATCGCAATCCCCCCTTTCCACCGATGAGGCAGAAGCCTTGCGAGCAAGCGCTAGACAGAGCTATCTCGAGGAATTCGCGAGCACCCCTCCGGCCGCGTACGGCAGCGAGCGTTCCGCGACCGATTCCCCGCTGGTTCCCCTTGTGTGGATCGAGCAGAGAACCCGTGTTACCGACGGCTCGGGCTTCGGTTCCTCGATCGCCGTTTCGGGCAACGTTGCGTTTGTCGGCGCATTCAGCACGAACAGCTATCAGGGTGCCGTGTACGTGTTCCAGCGTGCAGCGCGTTGCCTGTCGACCGTATGTCCGTGGACGCAGAAACAAAGGCTGGTAGCGAGCGATGGTGCACCGGGTGCAGTCTTCGGCGGTTCGGTCGCGTTCGACGGCACCACGGCTCTCGTCGGTGCAAGGTCGACAACGGTCGACGGACACCAGAACCAGGGAGCGGTTTACGTTTTCACGCGCGACAGCAGCCTGAATTTCGTCCAGGCGCAGAAACTCACCGCCGCTGACGGGTTGGCCGAGGACTGCTTCGGCGGTTCCGTGGCCGTCACTGGTTCCGATGCGCTCGTCGGCGCGCCCTTCTGCAGTGGAACGAACTACGTCCTCAACGGCCATGGTTCCGCTTATCGCTACAACAGGGACGTCAACGGTCTATGGACTGTCGCGCAGAAGTTCGTCGCCAGCGATGGTGGATTTGCCGAAAGCTTCGGCAGCGCCGTCGCGATCAGCGCCGACACCGCGATCATCGGTGCGTCCAGCGCGTTCCAGTTCGGTCATTACGGCGTAGGCGGCGTGTACGTTTACCGGAAGCAATGCTTCTCCAACGGATGCAATCCGGGCTGGATGGAAAAGCAGAAGCTGGTCGGCACTCCCACCTCGACGGGAATGGAGTTCGGAGGATCGATCGCATACGACGGGACCCACCTGCTGGTCGGCTCGGAGTGGGCGCTTACCGGCGATCCGAACCTGCCGTTGCAGCTGACAGCGGGAGCTGTCTACGCGTTCACGCAGACAAACGGCGAATGGGTCCAGCAGCAACAGCTGCTCGCGAGCGACTCCTATCGAAACTGGCGATTCGGCGCCTCGGTGACGCTGAACGGTTCCACGGCGGTCGTCGGCGCGACCGGCGTCGGTTGGCCGAATGTGGTGACCGGCGCGGCCTATGTGTTCGCTCTGAACAATGATGTCTGGGGCGAAGTGCAGAAACTTTCGGCCAGCGATGGCGCGTCCAACGACTACTTCGGGAACGCCGTCGGCGTATCGAACGAAGGTTACGTCCTCGTCGGCGCTCCTCTTTCGGTGAACAGCGGCGGCCAGGGCACCTTGTACGTCTACAAACAGCAATAGCGTGAACGAAGCAGTACGGCGCGCGGATGGACGCGCGCCGCACTGCGGGGATGCGACGTGAGCCGCGAGAGTCTGCGTTGTTTTTCGAAGGGCTGCCTGGCAGCCTCCGATGCTGCCCTCAAACCGATCGCACCCGCAGCGTCGTGCCGTCGACGGAGAGGACTTCGACCTCGCTGCCAGCCGGCAATTCCGGCCCCTCGGCCAACCACTGGCCGTCGCCGACTTTCACCTTGCCGCGGCCGTTGACGATCGGTTCGATGAGCACGAAGCGTTCGCCGACGAGCTTCTTGCCACGACGATTGAGCAGTGGCTGATCGTCACGTTGCTCGGCGAGCGGCCGGATATAGCGCCAGTACACGAGACAGGAAGCGAGCGCGAGCAATGCAAACGCTACCGCCTGCGCAATCGCGGGCAGGCTCGGCGCGATCAGCGTGACGACACCCATGACGCCCGCGGCGATGCCGATCCACAGCAGGAAGTAGCCGGGCAGGATCATCTCGGCGGCGATCAATACCAGCGCCGCAATCCACCAGCCATAGTTGTTGACGAGGTTGTCCATGCAAGGCGTTCCTGTATCGCGAGAGTCAGACGCAAGAGCTACTCAGCCACCGTTTCCACCCGAGCCGGCGCGTTCAATGGAACGGCTCGACGATCAACGTTGAATCGGCGGCGGTGGCGGCGGTGCCACGCGCGGCGGCGTCGGCGTACGCGGCGCGGTCTGCTCGGCCAATGCGTTCTTCGCGAGTTCCGCGATGCCCGCGAGCGAGCCAAGTACACCGGTCGCTTCGATCGGCAGCAACAGCATCTTCTGATTGGGCGATGCCGCCATCGCCTTCAGCGCTTCGATGTATTTGTTCGCGACGAAATAATTGAGCGCGTTGACGTCGCCATTGACGATCGCCGCCGACACCACCTCGGTCGCTTTCGCTTCTGCTGCCGCCGATCGTTCGCGCGCTTCGGCTTCGCGGAACGCCGCTTCCTTCTGGCCTTCGGCGGCGAGGATGACCGACTGTTTTTCGCCTTCCGCCTTGAGGATTGCCGCCTGGCGAAAGCCTTCCGCATCGAGGATGTTCGCGCGCTTCTCGCGCTCGGCCTTCATCTGGCGCGCCATCGAATCGACGAGGTCGCGCGGCGGCTGGATGTCCTTCAGTTCGATGCGGGTGACCTTCAAACCCCACGGATGCGTCGCTTCGTCGATGACACGCAACAGCTTCGCATTGATCTCGTCGCGCTTGGACAGCGATTCGTCGAGATCTAGGCCGCCGAGCACGGTACGGATATTGGTCATGATCAGATTGATGATCGCGACTTCGAGCTGGGCGACCTCGTACGCCGCCTTCGCCGCGTCGAGCACCTGGTAGAAGACGACACCATCGACCTTGACGACCGCGTTGTCCTTGGTGATCACGTCCTGCGAAGGTACATCGAGCACCTGCTCCATCATGTTGATCTTGCGGCCGACGTTCTGCATCACCGGGATGAGAAGGTGAAAGCCCGGATCCAGCGTATGCGTGTACTTGCCCCAGCGCTCGACCGTCCATTCAAAACCCTGCGGCACGATGCGCACGAGCTTGGACAGCATGATCACCGCGACGATGACGACGATGATCGGCAGATACATTCCCATGACGTCTCTCCTGCAATGGCCGGCTCCGGATGGCGCGAGTATATGCGCTGCGAGCGTCGGACCGTCGAAGGTGGGTGGCGATCAGGTATTCGACCCCGTGTCCGCCTGTGGCAGCGCCAGCGTCACCGAGAGGCCGCCTTCGCGCCGATTGGCAAGCTGCACGCGACCGCCATGCGCTTCGGCGATCTCGCGCGCGAGCGCGAGGCCGAGTCCCGAACCGCTGCGCTTGGTCGAATAAAACGGCAGCAGCGCGTTGGCGAGCACGGTCTCGCTCATGCCGCTGCCGCGATCGGCGACCTCGATGCGCAATTCACGGCCCTGCAACGCGACGCCCAGCTCGACCGCATCGCTGGCGCCGCCAGCCTCGTGCGCGTTCTTGAGCAGATTGATCAATACCTGCTCGACTTGTGCGCGATCGAACCAGCCCGGCGCCGTCGGCAACTGACCCGCCAGCTTGAAACCATAGTTGCGCGAAAGCGCATCCGCGAACGGAATCCATTCCACGGGCTCCTTGCGGGGCAACGGCAGTTTGGCGAAGCGCGCATAGCCCTGGATGAATCCTTCCAGGTGACGCGTGCGTTCCTCGATCGTGTCGAACACGATGCCCAGACGCGCCATGTCGCCGAGGCGGGCCAGTTCGCGCCCCGAGTGCGACAGCGAGCGGATCGGTGCCAGCGAATTGTTCAACTCGTGGCTGATCACGCGTATCACCTTCTTCCAGGTCGCCACTTCCTGTCGCGCCAGTTCGCGCGTCAACCGCTTCAGCTGGTACAGCCGATGCGCCCTGCCTTGCAACTTGAACGCGCGTTGCGACAGATGAAAGGTTTCTTCCTCCTGTTCGAAAGGCACGCTGAAAAGGCTGTCGACATCGCTCGCGATCGCGCGTGCGAGCGGCGCGGGCGCGGTCGCGACGATCTCGTCGAAGCGTTCGCCGTTCATCGGCCTGCCACCGTTGAGCAACTGTCGCGCAGCGAGATTCGCATACACGATGTGACCTTGCTCCTCGACGAGGATCAGCGCCGTCGGCGTGTTCTGCACGACGGTGTCGAGCAGCAGCTCGCGCTCGTACAGATGCTGGCGTTGCTCGCGCAGCACGCTGCCCAATTCGTTGTGTGCATCGACGAGATCGCCCACCTCATCGCCACGCCGACCGCCGATCGAGAAGCTGAAGTCGCCATCGCGGAACGCGACGACGCTGCCGGACAAGGCGCGAATCAACGCTGCCACCGGTCGCGCCAGCGAGCGCGCGAAGATCAGTGCCGGCAGCGCGAGTGCGAGCACGGCAGCGCCCGCACCCAGCGACGGCGAGGCCAGCCAGACCGTGGCCCACGCAGCGAGTACCGCGGCAGCGATCATGACGACGCACAGCGCAGCCGCCAGTTTTCCTTCGAGCGAGATCAGGCGCATCGGGTGATTCTGCATGAAGCGGACAGGCATTGGCTGCCGCGAGCAACAAGGCGTTCGAAGCAGCCGGCCAACGCCGGCTTGCGCAAAGGAGTGTTTGGCGGGCTCCGGGGCTCGAGCCAGGCCGATATCACCCTTGTTCGATTCCGAGCTTGTCCATGCGTCGATAGAGCGCCTGGCGCGAGAGGCCGAGTTCGGCCGCCGCCTGGCTGATCACGCCGCGCGCCGTCTTCAACGCAGCCTCGATCATCTCGCGATCGGGCTCGGCTTCGGGCGCGATCCGGCCGTTGCCCGCACGTGCCGCGACCAGACCAAGATCGCGCGCCGTGATCACACCGCCCTGGCACAGCAGCGCCGCGCGCTGGATCGCATTCTTGAGTTCGCGCACGTTGCCCGGCCACGCATGACCGACCAGAGCCCCGCGTGCACTGTCGTCGAGCACGGCCGCACCGTCGAGGAAATGCTCGGCCAGCGGCACGATGTCTTCGCTGCGTTCGGCCAATGACGGCAGGCGCAATTCGATCACGTTGAGCCGGTACAGAAGATCCTCGCGAAAACGTCCATCGCGGATCATCGCCGGCACATCGGCGTTGGTTGCGCTGATCACGCGTACCTTGACCTTGCGCGTCTTGCTCGAGCCGATGCGCTCGAACTGGCCGCTTTCGAGTACACGCAGGAGTTTCGCCTGACCGGCGAGCGGCAGGTTGCCGATCTCGTCGAGGAACAGGGTGCCGCCGTCGGCAATCTCGAAGCGCCCTTCGCGCGCGCGATTCGAAGCACCGGTGTAGGCGCCCGGCTCGGCGCCGAACAATTCCGCTTCGATCAATTCCGACGGCAGCGCGCCGCAATTGACGGTAACGAACGGACCGCCCTTGACGGCCGAGTTGGCCTGGATGATCTCGGCAATGCGTTCCTTGCCGGCACCGTTCGGACCGGTGATCAGGACCGGAATGTCGGCGCGCGCAACCTGGCAGGCAAGCTCGACGACGCGTTCGGTCGCCGCCGACGCGAACACGATGCCGCGCAAGTCGTACTTCGCATCCAGCGACTTGCGTCGGCGCCGACGCTCGTCGCGGAACCGCGCGACTTCGCGCGTCGCCTCGGAAAGCTCGAGCAGATTCTCGACTGTCGCCGACAGCTTGTGGTCGTCCCACGGCTTGGCGAGATAGTCGGCAGCGCCCGCCTTGACCAGTTCGATCGCGGTTTCAAGACGCGTCCATGCAGTGAGCAGAATGATCGGCAAGTCCGCATGACGGTCGCGGATCGCACGGAACAGCGCCACGCCTTCTTCGCCCGACGTGGTGTCGGTACTGAAGTTCATGTCCTGCACGACGAGGTCGATCTGCTCGCGCGCGAGCACATCCATGCCCTCGTCAGGCGAATTCGCGACGACGGTGCGGATCTCGCGCAGGCTGAACAACAGATCGAGTGCGGTGCCGACCGCGGGGTTGTCGTCGATCACCAGGACCGTGCGCATCATTTCTGTCGGGGGCCCTTGTTCGCGCATGCGCCGCTTGGATGCGGCGCGATGCCCAATGGTTGCAGATCGGGCGCGACATTGCAGCCACGCCCTTCTGCGACATCGTTCGGGGTTACGGCGCGTGTGCGGCCGGCTTGGCTGCCTTGACCGAGGCGATCCAATCGCCGACACGCGCATCGAGCACGTCGAGCGGCAGCGCGCCGCCATCCAGAACGCGATCGTGGAAGGCGCGGATGTCGAACTTGTCGCCGAGCTCTTTCTTCGCGCGTGCGCGCAGTTCGAGGATCTTCAACTGACCCATCTTGTACGCCAGCGCCTGACCCGGCCAGCTGATGTAACGATCGGTCTCGGCCTGCACGTTCGGCTCGTCCTCGCTCGAATGGGCATGGAAGAAATCGACCATCTGCTGACGCGTCCAATGCTTGAAGTGCACGCCGGTGTCGAGCACGAGGCGATCGGCGCGCAGCAACTCGTCGGCCAGACGGCCATAGTCGGACAGCGGATCCTTGTAGAAACCGATGTCCTTGCCCAGTTGCTCGGAATACAGCGCCCAGCCCTCAACGTAGGCGGTATAGCCGGCCTGCTGGCGGAACGGCGGCAGCGCGGGCAGCGTCTGCGCGATCGAGATCTGCATGTGGTGGCCCGGAATCGCTTCGTGATACGCGGTCGACTCGATCGTCAGCGTGCTGCGATTGGCGAAGTCGCCGGTGTTCACGTACACCTTTCCGGCGCGCGATCCGTCCGGCGTGCCCTGATGGTATTCCGCAGCCGACGCTTCCTTCTCGCGGAATTCCTCGTCCGGCACCACTTCGACCTTGGTCTTGGGCAGCAAGCCGAACAATTTCGGCAACTCCGGCTGCATCTGCGCAATGAATCCGCGGTAGCGATTGAGGATGTCTTCGCGCGACGTCGCGTGCGTCTTCGGATTCGCCGCGAGGGACGCACGGAACGCAGCGAGATCGGAGAAACCCTGCGACTTGGCGATCTTCGTCATCTCGCCCTCGATGCGCGTGACCTCGGACAAGCCCAGTGCGTGGATGTCCGCGGGCGCCTTGGCCGTCGTCGTCATCTGCTCGACGTTGAAGCGGTAGATCGCGTCGCCATTCGGGAGCTTCCACACACCCGGCTCCGTGCGACCGTGCGGCGCATAGTCCTTGGCGACGAACTCGCCGAGCTTGCGATAGGCCGGACGCACATCGTTGTCGATCGCCGCGATGATCGCGTCGTGCAGGCGCTTGCGATCGGCCTCCGGCACGCTGTCCGGGAAAT
>JBDSBK010000178.1:0-4536 GCA_039921645.1 Dokdonella sp. | reverse complement strand
CGCGTGACTTCCTTCCCATCGCAAGAAGGAGTTGGACTCGCTAGTCTCGGCGGTGACGATGGCGTCGGCGAATGCGCGTCCTGCGGATTTGCACGATCCAGCCCGAACCGGGAGACCTTGCATGCCCATTCAAGTCAAATTTGGCGTTGCCGCCTTTGTAGTCGCTTGTGTCAGTGCGCAGGCGAGCAGCGTCGACGAACTGATCACGAAGAACCTCGATGCGCGTGGCGGCGCGGCGAAGATTCAAGCCGTCAAAACATTGAAAACCGACGGCAAGCTGCTTTTCGGCGGGCAGTTCGAACTTGCATTCACGCAATATCAGAAGGCGCCATCATCGGTGCGCAGCGAGGCGAGCCTGCAGGGTCTCACCGCCGTGCAGGCGTGGGACGGCAAGGAGGCCTGGCAGATTTCACCGTTTCAGGGTCGCAAGGATCCGGAAAAGATGACGATCGAGGACGCCAAGGCGTTGGCCGACGATGCCCCGATCGGCGGCCAGCTGCTCGACTGGCAGGCCCGTGGCAGCAAGGTCGAATACCTCGGCACCGAAGACGTCGACGGCACCGATGCGCACAAGCTCAAGGTCACGCTCAAGAACGGCGATATCGAATACCTGTATCTGGATCCGGATCACTTCCTCGAGATACGCACGGTTGCGCAACGCAGCGTGCGTGGTACCCAGATCGAGACGGTCAACGACTACGGCGACTACGAACAAGTCGACGGCGTCTATTTCCCGTTCTCGATCGCGACCGAGAACAAGGCCGACGGCAGCCGTCAGCAGACCACGATCGAGCATGCGCAAGCGAACGTCGAGATTGACGATGCCGTGTTCGCATTTCCGGTGGCGAAACAGGGAGTCGGCAAATGAGCGACGCACGCATGAAGAACATGGTTTGCGCGATCGCCATCGCGATCGTTGGCGTCACCGGGCCTGCGACCGCGGCGTCCACCGACCACGCCGGAAGCAACCCGTCCACGTCAGAGCCGCGCTTCGACGCGGGCGTCGTCTCCGGCCTCGGTGCCCGCAACATCGGCTCGGCTGCGATGAGCGGGCGCATCGCAGCCATTGCCGCCGTGCCGGGCAAGGAGGGCAAGACGACGTTGTTCGTCGGAGCCGCGTCGGGTGGCGTGTGGAAGTCGACCGACGGTGGTACCACGTTCAAACCGGTATTCGACAAACAGCCGGTTCAATCGATAGGCGCAATCGCGATCGACCCGTCCAGCGACAACACGATCTGGGTGGGTACCGGTGAGCCGTGGACGCGCAATTCGGTTTCCGTCGGCAATGGCATCTACAAATCCACCGATGGCGGCGAGACCTGGACACATGCAGGCCTCGACAATTCGGAGCGCATCGCGAAGATCCTCGTCGATCCCCATGACGGCAACAGCGTCTACGCCTGCGTGCCGGGCAAGTTGTGGAGCGACTCGCCTGATCGCGGCCTGTACAAGACCAGCGACGGCGGCAAGAACTGGACTCTGGTACTGAAGGGCAAGAATCTCTCGACAGGCTGTTCGTCGATCAGCCTGGATCCGAAGGATGCGGGCGTGGTCTTCGCCAGTCTGTGGGACTTCCGGCGCAAGGGGTGGACGTTCCGCTCCGGCGGAGATTCCGCGAATGCCGAATCAGGCAGCGGACTGTTCCGCTCGGCCGATGGCGGTCGTTCCTGGACCGAACTCACCGACGTTGCGAACAAGGGCTTGCCGAAGAAGCCGTACGGTCGTATCGCCGTTGCGGTCGCGCCATCCGCTGCAAACATCGTCTATGCATTCGTTGAATCGACCGACTCGGCGTTGTATCGCTCCGACGATGGGGGCAAGACCTGGGACAAGCGCGACAAGAGCCAGATGATGGTCTGGCGTCCGTTCTATTTCGCCAGCCTGTTTGTCGATCCGAAGAATCCGGATCGACTGTTCAAACCGAACCTCTCGCTGATCCAGAGCCTCGATGGTGGCAAGAGCTTCGCCAATGTCGGTGGCGGTACGCACGGTGATCATCACGCCGTCTGGATAGATCCAACCGACACCCAGCATGTGATCACCGGAGACGATGGCGGACTGTGGCAGTCGTACGACGGCGGCAACAAGTGGTGGAAGCAGAACAATTTGCCGGTTTCGCAGTTCTATCACGTCAGCCTGGACAACTCCGATCCGTTCCGTGTCTACGGTGGTCTGCAGGACAACAGTTCCTGGGTGGGTGACAGCGAATATCCCGGCGGTATCACCAACCAGCGCTGGGAGAACATGTACGGCGGCGACGGCTTCTGGATGTTCGAAGATCCAGCCGATGCGAACTACATCTACGCGGAAGCCCAGGGCGGAACGATCGGCCGCATCAACCGGCACACGCACGAGTTCCGCAGCATCCAGCCGGAGGCGGGCTACAAGGAAAAGCTGCGCTGGAACTGGAATACGCCGATTGCCTTGAGCCCGAACGACAAGGGCACGATCTACATCGGCGCGCAGTTCCTGTTCCGTTCGCGCGACCATGGTCAGAGCTGGGAGCGCATCTCGCCGGACCTGAGCACCAACGACCCGCAAATGCAGAAGCAGGAGGAATCGGGCGGCATTACGGTCGACAATTCCGCAGCGGAAATGCATACGACGATCTATTCGATCAGCGAGTCGCCGAAGGTCGCGGGCACGATCTGGGTCGGCACCGACGACGGCAATGTGCAATTGACGCGCGATGGCGGCAAGAACTGGACGAATGTTGTCGGCAACATCAAAGGCGTTCCAGCGCACGCGTGGGTGTCGTGGGTGCAGGCCAGTGCGTTCGATCCCGCCACCGCGTTTGTCGCCTTCGATCGCCATACCTTCGGTGACATGGCGCCATACCTGTACAAGACCACGGACTACGGCAAGTCGTGGAATGCGCTGGTTTCGCCGCAGGACCTGCGTGGCATGCGCGGTTACGCGCACGTGATCCGGCAGGATACGGTGAATCCGCAATTGCTCTACGTCGGCACCGAGTTCGGCTTGTGGATCTCGAACGACGGTGGCAGCCAGTGGGCGCAGTTCAATGGCGGCAATTTCCCCAATGTCGCGGTACGCGATATCGCCTTGCAGAATCGAGATGCCGCGCTCGTGCTCGCCACGCATGGCCGCGGTATCTGGGTCATCGATGACCTGACACCGTTGCGCGCGCTCGACGCGAAGACGATGGGCAGCGAAGCGGCGTTCCTTCCGACAAAGCCGGTGCAGCAGCGCATCAACGCGTTCGGTGGCTGGTCCGAAGGCGATGCCGTATTCACCGGGCAAAACCCGCCCGCAGGCGCCGACATCGCCTACTACCAGAAGTCGCGTCATCTGTTCGGCAAGTTGAAGATCGACGTGCTCGATGCGAATGGCGTCCTCGTCGATACCTTGCCGGCGAGCGTGCGTCGCGGTGTCAACCACGTGCGCTGGTCGATGCGGGCAAAGCCGCCACGCGTTCCCCCGGCCGCGCAGATTGCGTTCAATTCCACCCAGGGACCGCGCGTGCCGCCGGGCACGTACACCGTGCGCATGACGAAAGGAAAGGAGACTTACGAGACCAAGGTTGACGTCGGTCTCGATCGGCGCGTGACGTTCAATGCAACCGACCGTCAGGCGCAATACGATGCGGCGATACGCGTGCGCGGCTTGTTCAACGAGATGAGCGACCTGGTCTACAAGATCAACGCCGTGCGCGCGCAGGCCGATGCGGCGGCTGGCAAGCTGGCCGAAGGGGATGCGACACGCAAACAACTGGTAGCCCTGAATGCCAAGGCCGACGACATCCGCAAGACGATCGTTGCGACGAAGGAGGGCGGCGCCATCACCGGCGAGGAGCGTCTGCGCGAGCACATGGATACGCTGTACGGCGCGATCATGTCCTACGACGGCAAGCCCACCGACTACCAGCTGACGCGCATCGACACGCTCAAGCGGGAGCTTGGCGATGTGCAGAAGCAGTTCTCCGACCTTGAAGCAAAGGATGTCGCCGCAGCCAATGCGACGCTGAAGGCGAAAGGCCTGCCGGACGTTCAAGTCCCCGCAGGCGCGCCTCCAGAGGCAGGTGGCGCAGCGCAGGGTGGTGAAGCTGGAGAAGTCCGGGCGCCGTGGGACAAGGACTGAGCGCGTCCGCGTAATCCACGATGGAAGGCGACATGATGGAAAACAAGCAGGGCGCGCAAGCGCCCTGTTTTCATTCAAGCCGACGCTGCGATGACCCGGCGGCTTCTGCTCAGGTCACGCCCGTCGGGCACTACGTTTATGGTGGCAGCCAGCGCCGGCGCAACCGTCAATGGACATGCCACCAGCAGCAGCCATGTCTGCAAATGGCGTGTGCTTGTCTTCATCTGGTCGCTCCGGTAGCGAAGTGCGGTATTGCGCGAACAGGCACTCGGTCGTGGACAATGCGCACCGCCCGTCGACGCGAACACTGCGTCAGATGACGGACGAGTCCTTCTCAGGGCGCTTCGTCGAATCCATCGGCGAACAGGAAATCCAGGGTCTCGTAGGCGCCCAGATCCGGCGCGGATTCGACGATGCGCGGATTGCCATCGAGATCGA
>JBDSBK010000177.1:0-2659 GCA_039921645.1 Dokdonella sp. | reverse complement strand
ATGCGCACCGAAGCCGAGCATGCTGCGACCGAGCGCGTTGATGCGCCCATCGCCATCGAGCGCACCCAGGCGCAGCAGCAGATCGCGCGCCTGTGCAAGTGCGCCCGCTGGCGGCGCGTCGAGCCAGCGCAACGCATCCGATCCCCACGCAGCAAGCTCGAGTGCGAGCTGGGACAATTCCACCTGCGCCAGTTCCGGCGTGCGCTCGGCATCCAGGCGTCGACTCTGCGGCCATAGTCGATAGCACACGCCCGGACCGAGGCGACCGGCGCGACCGGCGCGCTGGTCGGCCGAGGCTTGCGAAATATTCGTCGTGTCGAGCCGCGTGAAGCCGGAATTCGGATCGAAGCGCGGCTCGCGTGCGAAGCCCAGATCGACGACCGAACGCACACCGGGCAAGGTCAGGCTCGATTCGGCGACATTGGTCGCCAGCACGACGCGACGCATACCAGGCGCTGACGGCGCGAGCGCGGCGTGCTGTTCGGCGAGCGTAAGTTCGCCGTGCAGCGGCACGACGACAATGGCTGCTGGTTCCTGTGGGAGCGGCTTCAGCCGCGACGCGTTTGCCTGGACGCGGGGATCTTCCTGCAGAGCATCGCGGCGGAAGCCGCTGCCATTCAGCGCGTCGAGCGCGCGCCGCGCGATCTCGATCTCGCGCTTGCCGGGCAGAAACACCAGTACATCACCGTCGTTTTCCGCCAATGCAAGTTCGATCGCGCGACGAAGATGGAACGGCCAGCCGCGTTCAGGCCATGCTTCGTTCGCGCGCGCGGGCGGATGCGCAACGCGGACAGGAAAAGCGCGGCCTTCGCTCGCCAGTTGCGCGGCGTCGAACCAGCGCGCGATGCGCTCGCCGTCGAGTGTGGCCGACATGATCACGAGGCGCAGGTCCGTACGCAGGGTGGTCTGCACGTCGAGCGCAAGCGCTGCACCGAGATCGCCGTGCAGATGGCGCTCGTGGAATTCATCGAAGACGATGGCGCCGACACCGGTCAGTTCCGGATCGTCCTGGATCATCCGCGTCAGGATGCCTTCGGTGACGACTTCAATGCGCGTTGCGTTCGATACCTTCGACTCGAAACGGATGCGGTAGCCGACGGTTTCACCGACGCGCTCGCCGCGTTGCGCGGCCATGAATTCCGCGGCCGCGCGCGCTGCGATGCGGCGCGGTTCCAGCAGCAGGATCTTGCGTCCGCCGAGCCATGCCGCGTCGAGCAACGCCGGCGGCACGCGCGTGGTCTTGCCAGCGCCGGGCGGTGCTTCGAGCACGAGGCGAGTTCCCGCGGCGAGTGCTGCGCGCAACGCGGGCAGGATGGCGTCGACCGGCAGAGGCGGAGCGGACATGGGTTTCCGGGTTGCAGCGATCAATCGACGCTGGGATGGCAACGATGATGCATTATCAAGCCCGTTCCCTGTTCGACAATGAAAAACGGCGCGGTCGATGACGACCGCGCCGTTGTAAGGGATCGATGTCAGCCGATCCTATTCGCAGAGCATGCCGTTCGCACTGAACAGGCGGTCATAGGGCACCAGTCCGCTGAACGATGGAATCGGCGAAGGCAATTGCGCCAGCGGGCTGAACGTGACGTCGAGGTGATTGCAGTCCTCGAGCTCGAACTTTGCCGTACCCCACGGAACCTGCACGAGGTTGTTGGCGAGGTAGTTGGTCTGGATCGTCACGCTGGTGGCGAACGGCGCGAACGACGCATTGCCGATCAGCCACAGCGGATCGCCGTGCATATCCTTGATGAGCAGATCGAACACGATCTGGCGCACGGTCGAACCATCTGCCTGCGGCTGCTCGGTGACCTGCACCAGCAGGCCATGACCGAGTGCGCCGTTGACCCACTGCGCGGCGGCGTAGCCATCAAAGGGAAGCAGCGCGTTCGAATCCGCGTATTGAGTCGCGTCGTAATCCGGGATGGTCAGATCCAGCGGCGTGACGCCGCCCACCTGCGGATCGATGCGCAGCTTGAAGGTGTCGCTGAACTTGAAAAAACCCGAACCGGTGTACGGATAATTCTCCAGCACGTACGTCGTGCTGTCGAAGATCGGGCTGTCGAACGGGGTCTCGGCGATCACCGTATTCGGTTCGCTGGCCAAACGAACCAGGCTCGCCGGGTTGGGTGTTCCAGCCGTGCCGAAACCAATGCTGCCCTGCGACACCTGCACGACCGGAAAGGTGGGGAAGTGGCTGTGGTTACCCTCATTGGCCGAATCGCGATCGATGCGCACGAACGTGATCGCATTGGTCAGGCCGTTCGGATTGTACGCCGTTGCCGCGCCGCTGCTGCTGCAGGAGAGGCGCCATACGGTCACAGTGACACCTTCGACGAATGCCGCTCCGGTGATGTCGCGCGCGAACAGGGCAATGCGATTGGAAAAGACGGGTCCACTCGATTTGTCCGGAAGCGGGTCGGCGGCGCAGCTCGGCGGATAGGCGCGGAACGCGTTCGCGCCCGGGGTATCCGGGTAGGGGTGGATGCCCATGACCTTGGTATGCGGGCCGTCGCCGGGCTTTGTGGCGCGCGTGTGCGAAGGCAGCAGGGAAGCGGCGGCTGCGTGCGCTGCGATCGCCTCCGCGCTGAGCGGAGTGCGCTCCTGGGCGAGTGCAGGGAAAGCAACGACACCGGCGACGAGCGCAAGCATCAGGCGGATC
>JBDSBK010000176.1:0-2732 GCA_039921645.1 Dokdonella sp. | reverse complement strand
GAGCGCGGTCGGGGCCGGTCTTGATCAGGTCGCTGCGCATGGAATTCCGTGTGTGGATGCGTGGGAGGGGGATGTCTCGGCGTGTGCATTCATCCGCTGGCCCGCCCCCAACGCAGGAACGCCGCGGCGGCGTACGCCTGGTCGTCGATCGCAGCGAGCACAGCATCGAGTACCGCTTGGGTGTCGGCGCTGCCGCCGAGATCGCGGCTGTGCGGTCCATGCTTCAGCACATGATCGACCGCGGATTCGATCGCGACCGCTTCCGCGTCCATATCCATCGAATGGCGCAACAGCAGTGCGGCAGAAAGAATCGCGCCGACCGGGTTGGCGACACCTTGGCCCGCGATATCGGGTGCCGAACCGTGGATCGGTTCGTACAGACCGGCGCGGCTGTCGCCGAGCGACGCTGACGGCAGCAGGCCGAGGGAGCCGGCGAGTGCGGCGGCTTCATCGGTGAGGATGTCGCCGAACAGGTTCTCGGTGACGACAACGTCGTAGCGCGATGGCTGCGTCAGCAACAGCATCGCCATCGAATCGACGAGCTGGTGTTCGACGTTCACGTCGGGATAATCCGCGGCGATGCGCTGCACGGTGCTGCGCCACAGGCGAGATGTTTCCAGTACGTTGGCCTTGTCGACCGACGTGAGCTGCTTGCGTCGACCGCGTGCCAGCACGAACGCGCGGCGCACCACGCGTTCGATTTCGGCGACGCTGTATTTGCATTCGTCGGTAGCGACATCGTCGCTGCGCGTCTTCGCACCAAAGTAGGCGCCACCGGTCAGTTCGCGAACGAACATGATGTCGACGCCCTTGAGCTTTTCGTTTTTCAGCGGCGACAACTTCGCCAGCGCCGAATGCACCTTCAGCGGTCGCAGGTTTGCGTACACAGCGAGTGCGGCGCGCAGCGCGAGCAGGCCCTGCTCGGGTCGCACGGCCGCGTTCGGATCGGACCACTTCGGCCCACCGACGGCGCCGAGCAATACCGCGTCTGCGCGCTGGCATGCGGCCAGCGTCGTCGCTGGCAATGGCTCACCGCAGGCGTCGATCGCGCAGCCACCAATCAGGTGTTCGTCGAATTCGAACACATGACCGTACTGGTCGGCGATGGCCTGCAGCACGGCCACCGCGGCGGCGGTGACTTCGGGACCGACGCCGTCGCCGGGCAGGGTAGTGATGCGCGCCTTCATGCGGCTTGCTCCCGTCGTTGATTTTCGTAGCGATCGATCGCGTCTGCGTGCTGCAAAAGGAATCCGAGCTGGTCCACGCCGTTGAGCAGGCAATGGCGCGCAAACGCTTCGAGCTCGAACCGGATGCGACCGCCGTCGGGCAGTTCGATCGTCTGTTCGCGCACGTCGATCGCAAGCTCGATGCCCGGGTGCGCGAGCAGCCAGCGGTGCTCGGCTTCGTCGATGAGGATCGCGAGCAGGCCGTTCTTCAGCGCGTTGTTGCGAAAGATGTCGGCGATCTCGCTGCACAGCACGGCTTCGATGCCGTAGTCGAGCAAGGCCCATGGCGCATGCTCGCGCGACGATCCGCAACCGAAGTTGCGACCGGCAACGAGAATCGAGCACTGTTGCGCCTGCGGCTGATTCAACGCAAAAGCCGGGTTGTTGCTGCCGTCCGGCTGGTAGCGCCAGTCGTGGAAGCACAGCTTGCCGAGCCCGTCGCGTTCGGTCGTGGTGAGGAATCGCGCCGGGATGATGCGGTCGGTATCGATGTTTTCATCGGCCAGCACGGCGCTGCGGGAATGGATGCGCGTCACGGATTTCATGCGGCCTGCTCCTGTTTTGGCTCAGCGAGGTAGTCGCGCGGATCGGCGATGACGCCGGCGACAGCCGATGCAGCGGCGGTCGCCGGACTCGCGAGTACGGTGCGCGCGCCCTTGCCCTGGCGGCCTTCGAAGTTGCGGTTCGACGTGCTGACGACGAGCTGGCCGGGCTGTGCGAGATCGCCGTTCATCGCGATGCACATCGAACAACCCGACTCGCGCCATTCGGCGCCTGCATCGAGAAACACCTGATGCAAGCCTTCGCGCTCGGCGTCGCGACGCACCGTTTCGGAACCGGGCACGACCAGCATGCGCACGCCGCTCGCAACGCGGCGACCGCGCAGCACGTGAGCTGCTTCGCGCAGATCCGGCAGGCGCGAATTGGTGCAGCTGCCGATGAACACGACGTCCACCGGCATGCCTTGCATCGCGTGACCGGGCTCGTAGCGCATGTAGTCGCGCGCACGGCGCTCCTGCGCATTGGTGGGAGCCGGCAGCGGTGCATCCAGCGCCAGGGCCATGCCCGGATGCGTGCCGTAGGTGACGGTCGGGCGCACCTGGCTCGCATCGAAATGCAGTTCGCGGTCGTGGCGAGCGCCGTCGTCGCTGCGCAGCGAGCGCCAGTGCTGCACGGCTGCGTACCAATCCGCACCTTGCGGTGCATGCGGGCGACCCTTGAGCCATGCGAACGTCACGTCGTCCGGCGCGATCAGGCCCGCGCGTGCGCCGGCCTCGATCGACATGTTGCACACGGTCATGCGCTCTTCCATCGACAGACGCTCGATGGTGGGGCCGCGATATTCGATGACATGGCCGGTGCCGCCGTCGACGCCGATACTGCCGATGATGTGCAGGATCAGATCCTTGGCGCCGACGCCCGGCGCCAGTTCGCCGTCGACATGGATCGCGAGTGTCTTCGGCTTGCGTTGCAGCAGGCACTGCGTCGCCATCACATGGCCGACTT
>JBDSBK010000175.1:0-10877 GCA_039921645.1 Dokdonella sp. | reverse complement strand
ACGATCAAGCCGTTCACGCTCACGCGCGACCTCGTCGATCGCAAGGTGACGCATAACGTGCCACTGTTCGGGCTCGGTCTCGGCAACGACTTCGGCCACGGCAACGAGACCTATTTCAACGTCTCGCAGGGCTGGCGTCCGGTGCGTTACTTCGACGTCGGTTCGCCGTTCGGCAACACCGCGGCAGGCGCGATCAACGACCCGGATCCGACCCACGTGGTCTCGTGGGAAGCCGGCGTGCATGGGACGCCGGTCAACGGGCTGTTCTATGACGCGAGCCTGTTCTGGGTCAACGTGAAGGATCGCATCGAGAGCCAGCCGGCCGGCCCGAGCGCTCCGCCCAACAACACGATCAATGTGAACACCGGCGACACGCGTCATCGCGGATTCGAAGGGCAGGTCGACTACGACTTCCTCGCTGCGCGCGATCCGCACGCGACGCAGCACCTGTCGGTGTTCGCCAACCTCGCCCTGCTCAATGCGGAATTCACCGCAACGCGCAATCCGGCGAACCTCGGCAACAAGCCGGCGTTCTCGCCGAATTACCTCGCTCGCGTCGGCGTCGCCTGGCGCGAGGACAAGCAGTTCAAGCTTGCGCTGTCGGCGGTTTCGGTTGCCAGTCAGTACTTCCAGGATTCGAATCTGCCGGCACCGAGCGCGACCGCAACGCCAGCCACGGCCGGCTACATCCCGGCAAAGGTGCCTTCCTACACGGTGGCGGATTTCTCCGCCGACTGGTGGGTGATCCCGCAGGTGCGCCTGCTCGGCGGCGTCTCCAACCTGTTCGACAAGAAGTACTACTCGCGCGTGTTCTCCAACGGCCTCGAGCCGGGGATCGGCCGCACGGTGTACGTCGGCGCGTCGTACGAGTTCTGACGCGGCACGGCGCAACCACGCTGCGTGGTTGCGCCGGTTGTCTCGTGGTTGCACGACGCCCGCTCATGCGGGCGTCGCTTTGAGCAGGAGCGTCAGCGCACGCGCTGGCCGCTCGTGCGCGGGATCACGGACGGATCGACGCCAGCGCCGCTGTCGACTCGCGCACATTCGGTTCCATCCAGAGATCCGACGCGCCGCGCAGACCGCTCTGCGCAAGAAGGCGCACGCGTCGCTGATCGGTGCAGCCGGCCATCGTCGTCTGCGTCACCAAACTGTGGACGAGCAGTTCCGCGAGCACGTCGCCATGCTTCACCGCATCTGCATGCAGGGAATCCAGCGCATGCGTCGCGTCGTCGATGCGGCCATCGGCCTGCGCAAGCAGGGCCCGAACGGTGCGCAGACGCCGACGTTCGAACCAGTCGTCGGCCGGAACCATGGCGTCGCTGATCGCGATTTCACGTTCGGCCTCGTCCGGCTGGCCGAGCGCCAGCGAGATCTCCGCGAGCGTCGTGCGCAGGTCGGCTTCGATGAAACGATAGCCCGAACGCGACACGGCAGGCAGCACATCGTCGATGAGTACGCGTGCGCCATCGAGATCGCCGCTGCGCGCGAGCAAGGGGGCGACTTCCACGACCAGTTGCCAGCGATCGGGTGCGATCGTCTGTTCGCCGAGCATGCCACGCATGGCCCATAGTTGCTTGCGCGCGGTTGCCATGTCGCCCGTATGAATGGCGAGTTCCACTTCGGCAATGTCGGCATAGTGATCGTAGATCGCGATGCCGGAGGCGCGACAGTCGCGGATGTCGTTGCGCGCGAGCGCGGTGTTGCCCTGCACTTCGTGCACGGCGATACGCATGCAGCCGAGTGCAGAAGCCAGTTGCGGCAAGTTGCCTGCGCTGGGATCGCGCAAGTCGTCCTCGGTCTGGGCCAACGTTTTCAGCGCCGCATCGAAGTCGCCGCGCAGGTACTGCAGACGTGAGGCGTTCAGGCCGACCGAATAGCTCATGCCGCCTTGCAGAGGCTGCGACCGCAACAGCGTCAGCCGACGGTCGAGCGCAGCGAAATCCAGTTGCAGCGTGTCTTCGCGCAGCAGACCCAATTGGGCCAGGCGACGTTCATGCGCGCTACCGCCAGATTCCGCGACCGCTGCCGCTTGCTCCAGTCGAGCATGCGCTTCGAGCACATCCCCTTTGCGATAGTTGAATTGCGCAGCGCGCTTGAGTGCGTCGATTTCGAGGCTCGCATTGCCCGCCAGGCGCGCTTCGGCGAGCAATTCGTCGAGGTGTGCCGACGCTTCGGCGCCCGTCAATTCTCGATAGACGCGCGCACGCAGTACACCGAGTTTGTCGCCCGCGCGCTCGAAACCCTGCGTCGCCTGCTCGAACAAGGCCTCGTCGGCCGGCTTGCCGCTTGCGACCTGCACATCCGCCAGCACCATCGCCGCGCGCGCACGTTCGTGCTCCCAGCCTCCGGCGCCTGCGAGCTGGATGGCGTCTGCAGCATTCGCGGCCGCGTTCGCGAGGTCGCGATTGGCGACTTCCGTTTCCGCACGTTCGATCAGCCAACGCACGGCGATCGATGGCAGCTGCGGCAGTTCACCTTCCAGACGACGCGCCGCATCGCGACTGCGACCAGCGCGCCGCAAGCTCGTCGCTTCCGCCAATCGATACGACAGGCTCTCACTGCCGCCGTCTTCCACGAGCGCCGCATAGGCGGCGGCTGCACCGGTGAAATCCCGTGTTATCAGCAGTTCCTGCGCTTTCAGCGGCTGTTGCAGCATGTCGGGTAGCGCATTCACCCACGCCGACGCACGTGCAAGCTCCGTCTTTGCAGCGCTTTGCTGTCCCATGCGGGAGAGATCGTTCGCCAGATGCACGCGCGCAAAGCCGAATTCCGGGGCGCGTTCGACCACGGCACCGAACGCGTGCGCCGCCTCGCCCCAGTTGCCGCGTTGTTCTGCCGCCAGGCCATCGACGAGTCCGGCGGCACCGCCGGCATCGAGCCGAAGCTCGGGCAGCGATCCCTTGAACGACGGCGCAACCGCAGCGAGCACCTCTCGACTGACTTCACCAATCGTCGCGACCAACCGGTCTTCGCTGCAGCGGCGATGTATGTCGGCGGGAGCGGACGATCCGCGGAAACGTGCCGACACTTCCCACTCGCCATGACGTTCCGCCGGCATGCCGACATTGACCAGCACAGCCAATTCCGCGCAACCGTCGCATCGTTCCGCCGGCCCTACCCATTCGATGCCGGAGACGCTGCGCAGTTGCCACTCGATCCACGCATGCAGGAGCCTGGATGGCCAACGCGCCTGCTCCGACATTGCTTCGTCGGACATCATGATCAACGCGACGCGCGACACCGGCACCGAGGAACCGACCACGCGCAGCATCGTGCCGCCAACCCACAGCGCGAGCAGCGCCGTGCTGACGGTCAGGCCCCATGACCAGCGCCGACGGTGGGCAGACGATCGTGCAAGCGATGCGGCAGCATCGCCGAACGCAGGAATGGGTCCAGCGGGCTTTGGCGCGGTTGCCGCGCGCGCTGCATCCAGCGGCCACTCAGAAATCGTCACGGTTGCAGGCGGATCGAAGATGTAGCCTTGCTTCGAGACGGTGCGTATCCACTGCCTGGCCTGCGCGCCGAATGCGCGGCGCAACATCCAGATGCTGTTGGAAAGGTTTGCATCTTCGACGACGACGCCGGGCCAGACCTTGCGGAAAATGGCTTCACGCGAATGCAGGATTCCGGGCTCACGCAGGAAAAGCAGGAGCAGGTCGAAACAACGCGGATTCAACTCATGCGTTGCGCCATCGCGCTGGACACTGCGATAACGCAAGTCGATTTCGATCTCGCCCACGCGCAACCGCTGGGCGCTCGCTGGCCATGCAGGCCCGGTGAGCTCGGCCATGACTCCCCCCAACATCGACGATGTGTGGCTGCTTCACCTTCGTCGAGGTGTTGGCCACGGCAGCGCTCCGCTTGCGCACCTTCCGCACAAGCAAAGCACTTGAACAAAAAGGTATAGCGCAGTCGAGAGCGAGACTCAAGCACAGCTCATCGCGTCCGTGAGGAACCTCACAACGCGTGCTGCAGCGCACGATCGTGCTCACGCGACCCGCATACGCGAGCGTACGCGGCTGCATGGCGCGTGACAGTGCCCGACTTCCGCGCTGCGGAGTCGGGCAAGCGAAGAGTTTTTATCAGCGGAATCAGCGCGCTGTGTTCAAAGAGAAATTATTTAGTTTTTTCGAGATGCGCAGGATGACGGCTGCCCCGAGGATCACGCTGCGCTCCCTCTTGTTTGCCATCGTCCATCCATGGAATGCCCTGCGGACTGTTCGCATCGCACGGGCTTCCAGGAACACGGACCTGGGGAGCGCGGGTCGTTCCATCTCGAAAGCATTCCTGGAGGGAGAGTTCATGAAACGCTTGTCGTTACTGCGTGAAAGTACAACGCGCCTGCGCCGCTTGCCGGCGCCCGGCCTTCTCAAGCCCCTGCTGCTGTGCCTGTTCGCGGCGTCCTCATGGACGCAGGCGATCCAGCCGCAGGTCGCCTCGGCCCCGAAGGCTGCGACGCTGATCCACCCCTTCATTGCAGCCGAACTCGAGGTGCAGCCCGAGCTGGAAGCCACCATGGGTCTGACCGCCAACATGACGGAGCACCTGTCGGCGGCCGGATTCATCAAGGCTCATCCGGGCAGTTGGGAAATGCGCTGGGATCGTCGATCGGATCGCCCGAACCTGATCCAGGGCAGTGGCATCGCATTGATTCCCGGCGGCGGTAACTCGCTGCGCCCGGTCGGCGCGGATATCGCGGCCGCAGGCAACACGGTCGACATGAACGTCGTGGAGTCGCGCCTGCGCGCATTCATCGACGCGAATGCCGATCTGCTCGGCAGCAAGGGGCTCGAGTTCCGGCTCGATCCGAACAGCAGCGTTGCTTACGGCAAGGACAATTCGCACTGGTTCGTCGAGTTTGCGCAGTACAAGGACGGCGTGCGCGTCGAAGGCGCGAACCTGTTCTTCCGCCTGGCAGCGGGCAACATCGTGCAGTTCGGCGCCAACGAGGTCGCACCGGTCGCAATCGACGTGTTGCCAACCTCCAGGCGCGAGGCTGCATTCGACCTCGCCGTGCGCGAGCTCGGCTTTGCGGCAAATGCGCGGGTCCAGTCCGTGATCGAGCCCGGCGAACTGCTGCTCGTGCCCGTCACGCCCGCAGGTCAGGATGCCAATGAGTCGTATCGCGGTGCTGCGGGCAGCGGCTACGAGCATCGCCTCGTCTGGCGCTTCGTGTTCCGTGTCGCCAACGATCGCACGACGTACCAGGTTCTCGCCGATGCGCACACGAACCGTGTCATCGATGTGAAGGACCTCAACGAATACACGAGCGCGACGGTCAGCGGCGGCATCTATCCGACCACCAACACGGATGCCGAAGTGGTGAAGCCGCTTTCGTTCGCGGCGGTCACCAATGGAACCGCCAAGGTCACCGACGCGCTCGGCATCTACGACTACGGCAGCGGCACCGCGACGACGGCGCTGAACGGCAAGTACTTCATGATGAAGGACGACTGCGGTGCGATCTCGCTGTCGAACACGACCAACGGCAATCTCGCGCTCGGCACCAGCAGCGGTACCGACTGCACCACGCCGGGCGTCGGCGGCGCCGGCAACACGCACGCCTCGCGCACCGGCTTCTACCACCTGACCAACATCAATCGCAAGGCGATCACGTTCTTCCCGTCCAACTCCTGGCTGCAAAGCAAGGTGACGGCCGAGATGAACGAGAACGACGTCTGCAATGCGTTCTGGGATGGCTCCCAGCTGAACTTCTTCAAGTCCGGCAGCGGTTGCTCGAATACCGGCGAAATCGCGGCGGTGTTCCTGCACGAGTGGGGCCATGGAATGGACACCAACAGCGGCGGCTCGGCCAGCGACCAGGGCAGCGGCGAAGCGGTCGGCGATACGTTTGCGTTCCTGGAAACGAAGGACGCCTGCATCGGCAAGAACTTCCAGCCAGGCGTTCCGTGCGCGAACTGTTCGTCCTCCTGCACCGGCGTGCGCGACCTTGGGTCCTTCAGCACGCTGGGCGCGCACACCGTTGCCAAGCCCTCGACGGTCACCGACAACAACGGCATCAACTGCGATCGTTACGCCTGTCCTTACACCACACCGCAGGGCCAGGTCTATCGAGGCCCGATGGGTTACGAAGGTCATTGCGAAAGTTACATCGCGAGTTCGGCCAACTGGGATCTGTCGCAGGCCTTGGTGGCGGCGCACGGGTCGGCCGGCTGGGGCGAGATGGACAAGATCTGGTACGGCAGCCTGACGCCGAGCAAGAGCGCGTATCGCGTTGCCAGCGGCGGCACCTGCAACGCGGCCGCGTCGGTCGATGGCTGCGGCGCGAACAACTGGTACACGGTCTATCTCGCCGCGGATGACAATGACGGCAACCTCGCGAACGGCACGCCGAACGCCTGCCGCATCTGGGATGCGTTCAACGCGCACGGTATCGCGTGCGGCACGCGCCCGGTGTGCTCCGGCGGCGGCAATGTTCCGCCGGTCGCGAACTTCGGCTCCAGCACGAGTGGCCTCACGGCGAACTTCACCGACAGCTCCAGCGACAGCGACGGCACGATTGCCTCGCGTGCGTGGACCTTCGGTGACGGCGGCACGTCGACGGCGACGAACCCGAGCCACACCTACGCCGCCAACGGCACCTACAGCGTCTCCCTGACCGTCACGGACAATGGCGGCGCGACCAACACCAAGACCGCTTCGGTCACGGTGTCCAGCGGCGCCAACGTGCCGCCGGTGGCGAACTTCAGCTTCACCACCAGCGCGCTGACGGCGACGTTCACCGACAGTTCGACCGACAGCGACGGCAGCATCGCATCGCGGGCGTGGAACTTCGGCGACAGCAGCACGTCGACCACCACGAGCCCGAGCCACACGTATGCGGCCGCCGGCACCTACAGCGTGTCGCTGACGGTGACCGACAACGGCGGCGCGACGAACACCAAGACCAGCTCGGTCACGGTGGCCAACAGCGGCGCCACGGTGCTGTCCAACGGCGTTGCCGTGACTGGCCTCAGCGCCGCAACCGGCGTCGACAAGCTGTTCACGCTGGCGGTGCCGGCCGGCGCCACCGGACTCAAGTTCGTCACCACCGGCGGCACCGGCGATGCCGATCTGTACGTGAAGTTCGGCGCCGCGCCGACCACGACGGTGAACGACTGCAAATCCGAAGGCAGCACCACCGCCGAGTCCTGCAGCATCGCCACCGCACAAGTCGGTACCTACTACGTGCTGGTCCATGCCTATGCAACGTACTCGGGCATGAGCATCACGGGCAGCTACACGGTGGGCGGCACGACCCAGACCTACAGCAACACGACCGACTTCGCGATCAACGACAACGCCACGGTCGACAGTCCGATCACGGTGGCCGGTCGCACCGGCAACGCGCCGACGAATGCGTCGGTGACGGTTGCGATCGTGCACACCTATATCGGTGACCTGAAGGTCGATCTGGTTGCGCCGGACGGTTCGCTCTACAACATCTGGAACCACACCGGCGCCGGCACCGACAACATCAACACGACGGTCACGTTCAACCTGTCGACCGAAACCCTCAACGGCACGTGGAAGCTGCGGGTCAACGACAACGCGACGCAGGACACCGGCAAGATCGACAGCTGGAGCATCACGTTCTGATGTAGCAGATTGATTCAACGGTTGTGGCAAAAACGAAAACCCCGGCTTCGGCCGGGGTTTTCTTTTGTGGGTCGCGTGAATCGCCTCGGTCCCCACGCGCGCTTGCCGCCGGCAACCGCGGTATATGCCGATGACGCATTGCCATATCCCGGTAACGCCGCGCTAACGAAATCGCTGCCAGACTGGTCCTTCGCTCAATTCGAAGGAGCCACTCCATGCGCTACGTCACCATCGCGCTGTTGCTTGCCGCGCTCGCCGGCTGCGGCGCGCAGAAGCCGGCGGAGACCAGTCTGCTCAATGTTTCCTACGACCCGACGCGCGAGCTCTACAGCGACATCAACGCCGCGTTCGCCGCCGACTGGAAGCAGCGCAATGGCGAGTCCGTCGCGATCAAGCAATCGCACGGCGGCTCCGGCAAGCAAAGCCGCAGCGTGATCGACGGGCTCGAAGCGGACGTCGTCACGCTCGCGCTGGCCTACGACGTCGACGCGCTGCACGCGCACGGCGATTTGCTGCCCGCCGATTGGCAGAAGCGCCTGCCCGACAACAGCGCGCCGTACACCTCGACCATCGTGTTCCTCGTGCGCAAGGGCAATCCGAAGGGCATCAAGGACTGGGATGACCTGGTCAAACCGGGCGTCGGCGTGATCACACCGAACCCGAAAACCAGCGGCGGCGCGCGCTGGAATTATCTGGCCGCCTGGGGTTACGCGGCGAAGAAATACGGCGGCGACGCGGCCGCGCAGGATTTCATCGCGAAGATGTTCAAGAACGTACCCGTGCTCGACACCGGCGCGCGCGGTGCGACGACCACGTTCGTCGAGCGCGGCCAGGGCGACGTCCTGCTCGCGTGGGAAAACGAAGCCCTGCTTGCGCTTGGCGAAGCGGGCGGCAAGGACACGTTCGAAATCGTTGCGCCGTCGACGAGCATCCTCGCCGAGCCATCGGTGGCTGTCGTCGACAAGGTCGTCGACAAGCACGGCACGCGCAAGATCGCCGAAGCGTACCTGCAGTTCCTCTATACGCCGCAAGGCCAGGAGATCGCCGCGAAAAACGGTTACCGACCCCGCGACAGCGCGATTGCCGCGCGCTACGCGGAAAAATTTCCGCAACTGCCACTGTTCACTGTCGACGAAACGTTTGGCGGCTGGCAGAAGGCGCAGGCGACGCATTTCGCCGACGGCGGCACGTTCGACCAGATTTACACGCCCGGCAAGTAGGCTGCGGCGTCCAATCAAGGAGTGTTCATGCGCCGATGGCGCCGCCATGCGCTGCCCGGATTCGGCCTGACGCTCGGCCTGAGCCTGAGCTATCTCGGCCTGATCGTGCTGCTGCCGCTTGCCGCGCTCGCGTTGAAAACGGCGACGCTCGGCCCGCTGGCGTTCTGGGCTGCGGTGAGTACGCCGCGTGCGCTTGCGGCGTATCGCGTCACGTTCGGCTGCGCCGCGCTCGCCAGCACGATCAACCTGGTATTCGGTCCGTTGCTCGCATGGGTGCTGGTGCGCTACCGCTTTCCGGGGCGCAAGCTGATCGATGCACTGGTCGACCTGCCGTTCGCATTGCCGACCGCGGTCGCCGGCATCACGCTCACCGCGCTGTATGCGTCCAACGGCTTGCTCGGGCACTGGCTCGAAGCGCACGGCTGGAAAGTGGCGTACACGCCGACCGGCATCACCGTTGCGCTGACCTTCGTCAGCCTGCCCTTTCTTGTGCGCAGCGTGCAGCCGGTGCTCGAACAACTGGAATCGGACGTCGAGGAAGCCGCCGCGACGCTCGGCGCCGGGCGTTTGACGACGATCTGGCGCGTGGTGCTGCCGGCGTTGTGGCCGGCGATCCTGTCCGGTTTTGCACTCGCCTTCGCGCGGGCGCTCGGCGAATACGGTTCGGTAATTTTCATTGCCGGCAACATGCCGATGGTGTCCGAAATCGCGCCGCTGCTGATCGTGAGCAAGCTCGATCAGTACGACTACGCCGGTGCGACCGCAATCGCGATCGTGTTGCTCGCCGCCTCGTTCGCCGCGCTGTTTGCGATCAACCTGCTGCAGCTGTGGACCGTGCGTCGGCGCTCGGCGGACGCGCGATGAGCAGCCCGCACATCCAGCGCAAATCCTCGGCCGCGCTGCGCGATCCGCGCTGGTTGCGCTGGGGCCTGCTCGCGATTGCGCTCGCCTTCGTCGGACTGTTTCTGCTGCTGCCGCTGGTCGCAGTGTTCGCGTACGCGTTCGAGCAGGGACTCGGCGTTTATCTTTCCAGTCTCGTCGATGCGGATGCGCGTTCCGCGATCGGCCTGACCCTGCTGGTCACGGCGATCGCATTGCCCGCGAACACGCTGTTCGGCATCGCGGCGGCGTGGCTGGTCACGCGCTTCGCGTTCCGCGGCAAGAACCTCCTGCTCAGCCTCATCGATCTGCCGTTCGCGGTTTCGCCGGTAATCGCGGGCCTCATTTACGTGCTGCTGTTCGGCGCGCAAGGCTGGCTCGGGCCTTGGCTCGCTGCGCACGATCTCAAGATCGTGTTCGCGGTTCCAGGCATCGTGCTCGCGACGACGTTCGTGACGTTCCCCTTCGTCGCGCGTGAACTGATTCCGCTGATGCAGGCGCAAGGCAGCGACCAGGAACAGGCCGCACTCACGCTCGGCGCCGGTGGCTGGTCGATGTTCTGGCGCGTGGTGTTGCCGAAGATCGGCTGGGGTCTCGCTTACGGCGTGATCCTTTGCAACGCGCGCGCCATCGGTGAATTCGGCGCGGTGTCGGTCGTGTCCGGTCACATACGCGGCCTCACCAACACGATGCCGCTGCACGTCGAAATCCTCTACAACGAATACCACCGCACCGCGGCGTTTGCGGTCGCTTCGCTGCTCGCCCTGCTCGCACTGGCGACGCTGGCCCTCAAACAACTGGTCGAGTGGCGCATGCGTCGCGCGCTCCCGCAACATGACACAGCCGCATGAGCATCCAACTCTCCGCCATCGACTACCGCTACGGCAACGCGCTCGCGCTGAACGGCGTCGACCTCACGATCGAATCCGGTGAACTGCTGGCCCTGCTCGGTCCGTCCGGCTGCGGCAAGACGACCTTGCTGCGCGTGATTGCCGGCCTCGAATTTCCCGACCATGGCGCGGTGCGTTTCGAGGGGCGCGATGTCACGGCGCTCAGTACGCGCAAGCGGCACGTCGGATTCGTGTTCCAGCACTATGCGTTGTTCAATCATCTGAGCGTGTTCGAGAACGTCGCGTTCGGGCTGCGCGTGCGCGGCTGGCGCGCGCGCCCGCGTCGCGA
>JBDSBK010000174.1:0-22035 GCA_039921645.1 Dokdonella sp. | reverse complement strand
CCGACTTGATTTCGGCATCGGCTGCATCGGGTTTGACCCCGAGTATTTCGTAGTAGTCCTTGAACTCCATCCATTACCTCGAAACTTCAAAAACGAAAACGGCCCGCGGTTGCGCAACCGCGGGCCGGGATCACATTGTCCGCTACGCTGCCCTCGCCGGCAGCGTACCAAAGCCGTCACGTCGGCATAAGCGTACGCGGTTCTCAGCCGTTGATGACGATGCGGCGCGGCGTCGTTTCGGGTTTCTTGGGGATCGAGATCTCGAGCACGCCATTGCGGCCGACGGCACTGATGCCCTCCGCATCGGCGCTGTCCGGCAGCGCGAAGCGGCGGTCGAAACGGCCGTGCAGGCGCTCGCTGCGCGTCGAAGTAGCGCCTTCAACCGCCTCTGACGGCTTGCGTTCGCCCTTCAGGGAAAGCGCGCCCTTTTCCATCTGGATCTCGATATCAGCGAGATCGACGCCTGGAAGGTCGGCGAGGATCACGAAACGTGTGGACTCCTCACGGATGTCGACGCGCGGAATCCACACCTTCGCCTCGTCGCTCGCGACGCCATCGTCGGCATGCCGGAAGAAATGGTTGAGGGCGTGCCGGGACGGCGTATGGGCGCGTACGAACCAGGGATTGTGCTGGGTGACGAACATTGTGTCTCTCCGCATTTGGCTGCGGCAAGATCGCCGCGATGATCGGAAAATAGGTACGCCAAAACGGGTTTCAAGGGATGCATTTTTCAAGGGCCGCACGACGACCACGACACCGCTATCATCCGGCCTCACTCCCAGAAGGTACCAGCGATGACGATCAAGATTGGCGAGCGTATTCCGGGCGCGACCCTGAACGTACTCAGGGACGGCGTACAACCCATCTCCACCGACGAGATTTTCGCGGGCAAGAAGGTCGTTCTTTTTTCCGTACCCGGCGCTTTCACGCCGACGTGTTCGGCGCGTCACCTTCCCGGCTACGTCGAGCACTTCGGTGCGTTCCGCCAGCGCGGAATCGAAGTCGCCTGCATTGCGGTCAACGACGCGTACGTGATGGACGCGTGGGCAAAGACGCAGCAGGTACCCGATGGCCTCATGATGCTCGCTGACGGCAACGGCGCATTCTCGCAGGCCCTTGGGCTCGAGATGGACGCGACGCGCTACGGCATGGGCATGCGCGGCAAGCGCTTCGCGCTGTACGCCGAAGACGGAGTCGTGAGGCAACTCCACGTCGAAGCGCCGGGCGAATTCAAGGTATCCAGCGCGGAGTCGATGCTGGAAGCGATCGGCTGATCGCTTCCCTTGTGGGAGCGGCTTCGGTTGTAATACGTGAAAACCCTCCCCTTCAAGGGGAGGGTTGGGTGGGGATGGTGTCGCGCATTTTTGCGACAAGCATCGCGGCTGAAGCCGCTCCCACAGCCCGTCAACACGACGCCAGAAATCGGGTTCTGCTGATCACACTCGACTGCTTGCTCACGAGTGAGCGCTTCAGCTGCAATGCGTGAAAGCCCTCCCCTTCAAAGGTAGGGTTGGGTGGCGATGGTGCCGCACGTTTTTTGCGACAAGCCTCGCGGCTGAAGCCGCTCCCACAGTCCATCTGCATCGCGGCTGCAGCCGCTCTGCAGCTCATCAGCACGAACGCCAGCAATTTGCTGCTGACGATCGCGCCAGCCATCGCTATTCGCTGGGTGGCGGCGACTCCGGTGCGCCATCACCTTCGACGGATACTGCATCGGCGGCATCCTCGTCTCCGAGTGAATCGACCTTGACCACGCCCACCAAGGCCTCGTCGGCAGGCAGGCGTATCAGCGTCACACCTTGCGTGTTGCGGCCTACCAGCGCGATCTCGCTCGCGCGCGTACGCACGAGGGTGCCCTGGTTCGAGATCAGCATGAGCTCGTGGCTCTCGCCGAGCTGGACCGCACCGATCAGCGCGCCATTGCGCTCGGAGCACTGGATCGCGATCACGCCCTGTGTGCCGCGGCCCTTGCGCGGGTAATCCACCAGCGGCGTGCGTTTGCCGAAACCCCGTTCGGTCGCGGTAAGGATGTCGTCCTCGCCTTCGCGAACGATCAGACTGACCACCTGTTCGCCTTCCGCCAGACGCATGCCCCGCACGCCGGTGGCGGTGCGGCCCATCGAACGCACCGAATTTTCGTCGAAGCGCACGGCCTTGCCATTCGATGCGAATAGCAGGATGTCGCGCGCGCCATCGGTGATCTGCACATCGACGAGAGCGTCGCCCTCATCGAGTCCGATCGCGATCTTGCCTCGCTGCAGCTGGAACGCGAATTCGGTCAGCGGCGTCTTCTTCACGGTTCCGTTGCGCGTCGCGAAGAACACGTAACGGTCTTCGCTGAATTCACGCACAGGCTGCACAGCCTGCACCTTTTCATCGGGCTCGAGCGGCAGCAGATTCACGATCGGCTTGCCACGCGCGTTCGGACCCGCATCCGGCAGCTTGTACACCTTTAGCCAGAACACGCGACCGGCACTGGTGAACACGAGCAGGATGTCGTGCGTATTCGCGATCCATAAGCGCTCGACGAAATCTTCTTCCTTCATGTTCGTCGCGGAACGTCCGCGGCCGCCACGGCGCTGCGCGCGATAGATGCTGGCAGGCTGACGTTTCGCATAACCCGCGTGCGACAGCGTGACGACGACGTCTTCAGGCTCGATCAGATCGAGGATGTCGAGGTCTTCCTGGCTCGCCTGGATCGACGTACGACGCGCGTCGCCATACTGCTCCTTCAACGCAACGAATTCGTCGCGGATGATCTTCAGCAGCACATCGGGGTTCTCGAGAATCTCGATGAGCCCGGCGATCGTGTGCAGCAGCTCCTTGTACTCGTCGCTGAGTTTTTCCTGCTCCAGCCCGGTCAGGCGGTTCAGGCGCATCTCCAGGATTTCCTTGGCCTGGATCTCGGATAACTGGTAGCCATCGGACTGCAAGCCGTTGTCGAGCGCCATCTCTTCCGGGCGCGACGCTTCCGCGCCGGCAGCCGCCAGAAGCGCGCGCACCATGCCCGGCTCCCAGCGACGCGCGAGCATGCGCTGCTTCGCTTCGTCCGAATTCGGCGAGGTCTTGATCAGCTCGATCATCTCGTCGATGTTCGCGAGCGCGACCGTCAGACCCTCGACGATGTGCGCTCGTGCACGCGCCTTGCGCAGATCGAAGATGGTGCGACGCGTGACGACTTCGCGCCGATGGCGGATGAATGCGTCGAGGATTTCGCGCAAGCCGAGCGTACGCGGCTGACCATCCAGCAACGCGACCATGTTGATGCCGAACGTGACTTGCAGCTGCGTCTGCTGGAACAGGTTGTTGAGCAGTACGTCGGCCGATGTATCGCGTCGCACTTCTATTACGACGCGCAAGCCGTCCTTGTCCGATTCATCGCGCAGTTCGGTAATGCCCTCGATGCGCTTTTCCTTGACCAGTTCGGCAATCTTCTCGATCAGCCGCGCCTTGTTCACCTGGTACGGCAGCTCGCTGACGATGATGACTTCACGACCATTGTCCTCGGTTTCGATGTCGGCCCTGGCACGCACCAGGATGCGGCCGCGCCCGGTCTTGTAGGCCTCCACGATGCCGGCCGAGCCGTTGATGATGCCCGCCGTCGGAAAATCCGGACCGGGCACGAGGCGCATGAGGTCGTCGAAGCCAAGCTCCGGATCGTCGATCAGCGCGATGCATGCGGACAGCACTTCGGTGAGGTTGTGCGGCGGGATATTCGTCGCCATGCCGACTGCGATGCCAGACGAACCATTCACCAGCAGATTCGGAATGCGCGTCGGCAGAACGGTCGGCTCGAGTTCCTTCTCGTCGTAATTCGGCTGGTAATCGACGGTTTCCTTGTCGATGTCCGCGAGCAATTCCGACGCCAGCCGTTCCAGGCGGCACTCGGTGTAGCGCATCGCTGCCGCTTCATCACCGTCGACCGAGCCGAAGTTGCCCTGGCCGTCGACGAGCATGTAGCGCATCGAGAAATCCTGCGCCATGCGTACCAACGCGTCGTAGATCGACGAGTCGCCATGCGGATGGAATTTACCCATCACCTCGCCCACCACGCGCGCGCACTTCACATACGGGCGGTTCCAGGCCGTGTTCGCTTCATGCATCGCGTACAGGGTGCGCCGATGCACCGGCTTCAGGCCATCGCGCACGTCAGGCAGCGCGCGCCCGACGATCACGCTCATCGCGTAATCGAGATAACTCTTGCGGACTTCGTCCTCGATATTGACGCGAATGACTTCTTTGGCCAGCTCAGCCATCAGGAAACCTCTGCATGTCTTGAATTGCGGAAGCGCGTCGGCCCTGCAGGGTTTTTCGGCGTGGAAAAACGCACCGCAGGCGACGTTCGCATGGGTCGCGCGCAAGCCCTGCGGCGCACGCGAGCACAACACGAAATCTTACCATGCGAGGGCACTGCGACGTAGAGTTTTTCGCTGCCGGAAGCGGGACTTACGCGTCATCCAAAGCCGATGACCGGGACCCGTGCGACCGTCCGAAAACCAGGTTCCGACCAGGCTCTGGCGGCAGGAGGATTTCGTGCGCCGCTAGCGCGCCCGCCCTGCCTTCGGAACGCGAAAAATCCAGTACTTGGAACTCAGGAAATTCACGATCGCGCCGGCCACTGAACCCGCCGCCACGCCGATCGCCGGCCAGTCGGTGCGCACGAGCGGCCAGATCGAAATACAAGCGACATAAGCACCGTAATTCAATGCGAAGCCAATCGCCATTGCGACGAGGTAGCGCAGCAGCTCACGTCGTCGACTGCCGCTGCTGTGGCCCGCGAAGGTGTAGCTTCGATTGAATCCCCAAGTCGTCGTCGCCGCCGCAAGAAACGAAACGACGCGGGCACTGTACGGATTGATCGCGAATTCGCGTACCAACAATTGCACCACACCGGCATCGACGACGAAACCGATGACGCCGACGATCGCGAACAGCAGGATTTGCTTGCGCAGCATGCTCTTCCTTCGTTCGTCGAGCGTCAGCGACCGCTGCCGAACAGGGCGTCCATGCGTTCCGCATCGGGGTGCTCGACGATGCCGCGCTCGGTCACGATCGCGTCGATCAAGGATGCTGGCGTCACATCGAATACCGGATTCCACGCCTGGGCCCCCTCAATCACGGTGCGCTGTCCGCCATAGGCCAAGAGCTCGTCCGGCGAACGCAATTCGATTTCGATCGCCGCGCCATTCGATGTCGACATGTCGATCGTCGATGACGGCGCGACCACCATGAACCGGATGCCGTGATGGCGCGCGCTGATGGCGAGTTGGTAGGTGCCGATCTTGTTTGCAGTATCGCCGTTCGCCGCAATTCGATCGGCGCCGACAATGACCCACTGCACTGCGCCCGATTTCATCAGATGGGCTGCGGCTGAATCGGCGACCAACGTTGCCGGAATTGCGTCACGCAAGAGTTCCCAGATAGTCAGGCGCGCTCCCTGCAGCCACGGGCGCGTCTCGCCCGCGAATACGCGCGCGATCTGGCCACTGGTGACACCGGCGCGGATCACGCCGAGGGCGGTTCCGTAACCCGCAGTCGCGAGCGAGCCGGTGTTGCAATGCGTGAGGACGCCGACATCCGTGCCGAGCAGAGCCGCACCGAGTTCCCCCATATGCCGGTTCGCGGCCAGATCCTCGTCCTGGATCGCCTGCGCCTCGAGCGCGAGCGCGACGGCGTCCGCATCACGGGCGATCGCGCGCTTCATGCGATCCAGTGCCCACATCAGATTGACGGCCGTCGGCCGAGCCGCGCGCAATCGCGCGAGCGCAGCGTCGATTAGTGCAGGATCACGCTGTGCAGCGATGACGACCCCCCAAGCCGCCGCAATGCCGATGGCGGGGGCCCCGCGCACTACCAGCTCGCGGATCGCATCGGCGACCTCGGCCGCAGTGCGGCAATCGACATACGTTTCCTCGGCCGGCAAGCGGCGTTGGTCGAGCAAGCGCAGGTGATCGCCCTGCCAAAGCACGGCGCGAATCGTATCGTGACTATTCGAGGGCGAGTTGCTCATGCGCAATACCTGGCGACCGGCAACATCAAAGCACGCCGGACACTGAAAAGGGGATGGCCTTCCGAGGCGCGCAGGTTAACAGGGGTAGCCGCAATGCGACCAGCGGCGCAGTTGACAGAGCATTCTTTCGACGTTTGCGAACGGCAAAGCGGGCGCCGGAACGACGCGTTGAACATCCCGCCATCGGCTCATTCATCGACACGCAAAAAAGGCCAGGCCGAAGCCTGACCTTTTGCACGTCTGGTGGGCGGTGCAGGGATCGAACCTGCGACCCTTGCCGTGTGAAGGCAATGCTCTACCGCTGAGCTAACCGCCCGAGGTTGCTTCTGCTGCGATCACCCGCGGCAATTGATCTTTTGCCGGTGAACGCGTGGATGACACAGGGGTTGGCGATTTATCGCCAATCCTGTGTCAGGCGACAGCCTTGAGTGGTGCCGGAAATAGGAATCGAACCTACGACCTCATCATTACGAATGACGCGCTCTACCAACTGAGCTATTCCGGCACGGGGCGCGGAGTATAGACAGTCCCCCGGTCGTGGACAAGCCGAGCGCCCACGGCACCGGTTGAACGAAGATTCAAGGCCGTGCTATCTGCCACCGGGCGCTCGAACAAATGAACCGGCTGACGACTTCAATCGAAACTTGGGTCAGCGGGAATCAACCAAACTGCACCCAATCTCCTTGTGCCTCGAATATTCTGCACGAACGCTACCAGCATTTTCCGTTCGACTGATTGTCAGTCGGGGCTGCCTTGGCACCGGTATTATTCAAGGTCAGATAGCCGCAGCTGTCGCTTGCTTGAGCGGTGCCGGCCGTTGGGGTCACGCGCACGGTGAACGTCTGATTGGCGTTCTGGAGCGTTACGCTTGCCGTGTAGTAGAGATTTTCCGATGTCACTCCACCAAGCCCCAAGCTCGGCGGAGCCCCGGTAATGGCCGCCGTATAACTGTTGAATCGGGTGTAGAAGCGCTCTTCCTCAGCCGCTACGCGCATTGCAAGGTCCTTGCCTTCGGCACGTCGAGCGCGAAAACCGTACTTCTGATAACTGGGATACGCGATTGCAGCGATGATCGCGATGATCGCGACGACGATCATCAGCTCGATCAAAGTGAAACCTTTTTTACTCGCAGTCAGCATCGCAGCCCCCGATTCGCTTGAGTTGCGGTCCGCGACGATAGGACGTCGCGGACCCTGTGTTTTATTGCATGTCCAGCAATTCTCGCCAGGCGCTGCGATGCCAGACCGGCACGCCCTGATCGAGCACCTTCTGCACCTGATCCAGGATCAACGGCAATCCCGATGGCCCGGTCAACCCGGTCAACCCCGGAACGATCAATTTGCCGCCGCCGCGCGTAATAACCGGATCGCCCGGTGGGGAGGACAGTCCCATGACTTCGCCGACGATTCCGGTACCCGGCTGCGTCGTGCTGTTAGCGCCCGTGATCGCACCGCCGTTGGCCGCGTCAACGATAAGAAGGGCATACCGCGCGCCAGGGTCACAGGGATCATCGCCTTTCGGAATCAGCGAATACAGCACCGCTATATTGGCAGAAAACAATGGCACGGCTCGGCGCTGCGCGCGTTCGCCAGGCTCTTGCGGCACGGTCAGCGGAATGCGCCAGCCGTGCGCCTGCCTGTTCACATAGGTCGGCTGGCCAAACGTATCCAAGGCACCCAAGCGCATGAATGGCGTCGTCGCGGGCAATGATCCGGTCGGCAGCGTCCATCCTGTAATGCTGCGCACGGCATCCGGAGTCGTGGTCTGTGACAGGTTCTGCGTCACCAACTGATTGACCTTGAGCGGATAGAACGCGCTTGCGGTCCCATAGTCGCGAACACCGTAATACGCCTGCGCGGGAATCGAGCTCGTCCGATCGTCGCGTCCGAGGTATTTCCCGGTGCCCACGACAATGATCTGCTTCCGCGTGGTCGGGTCGCGCAACGCGGTTGGATTGAAGACGATCGGCTGGTCGCCGACATTGGTGGCGCCACCATTGCCGTAGGTGGTGAACATCAAGTCCACCTTCCAATTCGCGGGGTCCGTGTCCTGCATGTCGAAACGCCACAGGTTTCCAGCCAGATCGCCTGCGTAAGCAAGGTCGCCGACCTCGTCGGAGTTCAAGTCGTAGACCATCGGTGTCGACAGGCCGTAGGTCTTGAAACCGGTCGGCCGCGTCTGCGGTGCCAAACTGGTACGCAACTCGCGTATCAATTTTCCGGTCTTCATGTCGACAACCATCAGCGATGTGCGCGCCGCGGCCGGCTCGCTCGCATCGGTTGCAGTCGCAGCGTCTTCGGGCCTCGACGGGAAATACCCGCTCGACACCAGCGCCACCCACGAGTTCTTCGAGATGGAATTCTGATATTTGAGGCGCACCACGTTCGCGGAATCATAGGTGTATCCCAGCGAAGAACAAGAAGTCGAGCCCGCGGCGCACTCCGGATCCCCAGCCGTGCTTAGGACCGGGCCGCTGTTGAACTCCCATTGGGGCAAGCTGGCCGCTGCACCCGCTTCGCTGGTGGCCAACGGACTGGTCACGTCGAGGGCGTAGACGCCACGACCGCCCAAACGTAGCGATCCGACGAGGTAGGTCCGCCAGGCACCGCTTGATCCATCGGCGTTGGAAATGAACACGTCGGCCTCACGCGGCGCCGAGTCGACACCCGGCGTCAGCCCAGCCGTCGTATTCGTTGACTTCGCCAGGCGCAGGTTCTGGATCAGCGTATTGGGTATGTAGGCCCACTGCTCGTAACCGTTCGCTGCATTGAACGCATGGAGCATTCCATCATCGGAGCCGACGTAGACCATTGGCGTGCGCTGGAACTGCGTGTTCTGGTAGCGGGCGTAGCTTTGGTCCGTTGCTGCATTCGACGTGACGGCATTCTGCTCCGGCGACAGATCCGGGAAGATATCGTGGTAGCCACCGCGTGGCGACGACACGTAGACGGGCGCACCGTTGATGATCGAACCGAGCACCGAACTGCGTTTACGGAAATTGGGGGCCGCACCCGTCTCGGCGGTGCGGATACCACGAATGTAGTTGACGCGAGCGAGGCCAACAGCCGCGGTATCGCAATTGACCGCATGTGCCGCCGTCGAATCGCACGGACCTGTCGCGCCTGCCTTCTGCCTCATACTCCACTGTTGCGTTGCCGTGTCCAGAAGCGAATAGCTGAACTGCTTGCCGGTACCGGCCAATCCCAGCGACGTGACGATAAAGCGGCTTGCCAGCGGATCACGTGCCGACGATGGGAATCCAGGTGCCCACGGCGCACCTGAAGGCGGGGTGCATTTCGCCAGCGCCGCATCGAAAGTACCGCCAGTGAGCAGGCAGCCCGCGTCCCAGATCGAACCCAGGGATACCGCGGTATTGGGGTCGATAGTGTCGCGACGCAGAGAACCGGACCAGTCCGTGCTGTCATAACCCGCCGAGTAACCGCTGTTGCCGCCGGTCAGGATCGGCAGCGAAACGGAAACCGGCGTTGACGACGCGCCACGCGCGAGCACGTTATTGATGATCTGATTCAAGTGACTTACCAGATCGCCGGGGTTGCTCGCGCTGAAATACGAGCCGCGACTGTTCACCGCTGCGTGCCACGTGTCATCGATGGCGGCAGGATTGTTGTTGATCGGACGCGGCCAGCCCGTGACGCCCGTCGAATTGTTCAAGCCACGCCGAAGCTGGCACATCTCGCTGTTCGGTACGCCGCAATCGGGATCGTCCACATACTGGAGATTGCCCGATACGCCAAGTGTCACCATGAACTCCACGACATGCTGCCACGACGCTGGGTCGTTGGCCGGATTGAAATAGATTTCCGTGTTCTGGATGGGCGGATCTATCGACGCTGCTGCAGAGCCGGTAATGCCGATCGTCTTGTCCGGCAGATACGCATTGACCTTGTCGGGAAGATCAGTGCGCAAATCGTTGGCCCAGTAGTGAAAGGCGATATTGGCCAGCGATGACTGATATTTCGTCCCCACGACATCCCAGAACACGCGCGACTCCGGAGCAGTCACGCTATAGGCGGTACCGTCGGGAAGGGTGATCGGTGTCTCCGCATCCGTGAACGCGGTCGGCAAGGTCGGATCGCCCTCGTTCCAGTAACCATCCGTCACCAGCATGTTGAAATTCTGGCGGCAGGAGAGTTCACGTCCGGTGGTGACACCTGCCGCTGTATCCGGCAATTGCCAGTAGGGATTCAACAGACTGGTGGTCGTGGAACTGCCGCGCTTGAAGAAGTCGCCGGCACGGATGGTCGCCGCGCGATCGGGCGTACTGCCGTTCGCGCCGGTCTGGAACACCCAATTGAAAAATGCGCTGCGATAGCAGTCGGGCTGCGTCGTCGTTGTGAATGCCGTGGTGGGACTCGTTGTGCTGCACGCCACGCCGGCCTTGTCCAGCAGCTTGGTGATGATGGCACTTGCGGACAACGCATAGGTGCCGTCGTTGATGTTTTGCCACGCGACCCGGACACTCCCGCTGAGGCCGCCGAACACACGCGACAACGCCGTGCGTGTCATCAGGTTTCGCGTACGGTAGTACGAATACCAGTTGGCGAAATTCTGCCACTGATTGGTGGGCACCCCTTCGATATTGATCGTCGTGTTGGGGACGTACACTGCCTCCCAATTGCCGGCCGTATACAGCGTTGTACGCGCCGCGACGGTGGGATTGCCAAATGAATCCACCGGTATGACCACACCGTTCTTCAGGCGGTAGTAGTATGGCCCACCGTTGTTGACAGCCTCCCCCCCCGCGAATGCCGTCGGATAACTGCCGTAACCGCAGGTCCATCGATGGTCTGTCCCACCAACCTTGTTGCCGTTGATGATCGTGCGCGCGGAATCGTTCGCGCCTGTACCGCTGTTGGGATTGTTGTTGTATCCGGCCGAGCCGACACCGACCGGATTCAACGGCCGGTTGATCGCTATACCGTCTTCCCACACGGCCGCCAGCGTTGCGTCAGACTGTGGGAACGAAGTGCCATCCGCCTTGACCGGCGGGATGTAGCGAATGTTCGGGTTGTAGTAAACGCCGTTCATCGAACGTGTCGCGACAGCCGAATCGCCGCCGATCACGCCGGCACATCCATAGGGCGCTCCCCATCCCGCGCCGTTGAACGGCTGCGTATCGCCCATGAAGTGACTTTGCATGGAACCGGAATCGTCGAACGTCACGACGATGTTTGGGTCGACGGATGTCGTCAGTTCCGGTGGCGTCGTCAGCAAATCGGTCGTTCCCGGTGAAACCGTCTGTGCGAGCGACGTCAAGGGCGCTCCGCCGAGCAAACACAGGGTCGCAGTCAGCGCGGACAGCCGCAGCGATTGATGGAATCGTGCCAGTTTCATTGTCTTTATCCTCGCGAACTGCGGATTCATGATCACGGTCCCGCGTCAATGCCGGTGTTGGTCAAATTGGCCGACGAAAACACGCTTTCGGCCACACGTACTACGGCGGCACTACCGCCCTGACTCCGTGAGGTAATTCGATAAAGCCACGCGGTGCCAGGACCACCCTGACGTTCCGGATCGATGACACCGGATTGACCGCCCGCACCGGCGGCAACGTCGGCGCCGAGATCTTCGATGGTGAGATAGGGTTGGGCACTCAGCGACGCGGTTTCAGCAGCGCCCGTAAGCCCTGTCAACGTTTGGGTATACGTCGGAGAACCCGCCAACGGCAGCGCAACCGACGAGCCGCCACTGTCCTTGAATTGCCAGGTCTTCGCGGAACGAAACGCCTGTATCTTGGGATCAAGACTGCCGTTGCGCTGCGGCCTGTACACACACGAATGTGTCACCCCCGATATGCACGGAGGCATCGGTTGTCCGCCGGCGGCAGTAAAATTCAACGTCCACAGATTCGCTTCGCCACCGCGCAACGCACTTTCCGCTCCCATGAGTCCCAGCTGGCGGTTACGCATGCCGCCTGTCATTTTTTCCTGCAGGATCGAAGACCCGGTCGCCGTCAATGCGAGCAGGGTCAGCAGGATCAGAAAGATCAGGGCGACGAACAACACGGCGCCTTTCTGGTTATGCCGCAGACCCGGTTGGAAAGACATGGTGCGCATGGCGTATCCGCTTAGAAGTTGTAATTGCGATTGGACAGGTAGGAAACGAATTCGCGCCGCATCATGGATCCGGCGATCAGCCCTGACGGCAGTGCGCCAGTATCAGTGGTGGTCACCGAGGCATTCATGAAGGTGTACTGGCGACTGGTTGGATCCAAGCCGAATACTTCGTCGACCGTGTTCACCAGCATGTGAGCCTCGATTGTCCTCACCGCGCGCCAGAGACACCCGGGCTCCTGCGCAATGCCATCAGTCACGGGAGGACAAAATCCAACGCCGGAATTGACTTGGTCGGCGGTCATGAAACGCGTATTGCCGCCCGAATCCTGCACGCCGTAAAGAAATTTCAGCTGGTCCACGCCTTGCACGAGCTCTTGCTCAACACCGTTTTCACGGCGAATCAGCGTAGGAAGCAATCGCGTGGCTGCTGCGCTATTGAGGCGTGCGTCCGGATTGGGGTCCGCGCGCAAACCGATGTAGTAAGTGACAGTGACAAAATCCTTGGAAAAATCGAACACGCGCACATCGCGCAACGGACTGCCCATGCAAATGCTGCCCGGAGCGCCAGCGAGGATGCCGGGATCGATCGTGAGCGTATTGAGACTGACCGAGCGGATCGGAATGATGTTCGAGTTGGCGCAATCGGATACGAGCGCAACACCTTGGGTCATCGTGAATGGCGAATCCCCGATTTGCGGCGAGACCGTGAACGTATCGCCGCCCGCTAGCGAATCGTCCGCTTTCGCGGGCGCACCGCCGTGCAGGCATTGATTGTTCTGCAACGGCCAGCCGGTTCCGCGCTGATAGCGCAGGGTCAACACATCGCTGAGAGGCAGACGACGTCCAGCGACAAGCCCTTCGGCCGGCACGTCGTTGATGCCGGTGGCCGGCACGGTTGGGGCGCAAGTACTCGTCGCCGTGCAGGAGTAACCCTGCACAAACCAGCGCGGACTCAGGCCGTACGGAATCGTCGCGTTTACGGTGGAGGGTGCGCCGGTGACAGCATTGACACTTCGAATGTTGCCGGAATCATGCCAGCCCGCGGCGATCGTCGGCAGAGCCGCACCGATATTGGGCGCATACACCTGCGGCGCACGCACCGGAATCATCGGAACGATCGCGGCTGGCGCCGACTTGCCCGACGTGTTGCTGCAGTACTGCCCGGCAACCATGCGCGAGTCATTTTCCATGCGCGAGACCGCGAAGCGGCCATTTTCCTGCAAGCGCGCCAGACCGTCCTGAAGCTTGTTGGTTTCGCTCGTGCTCGCAAACAAGGTGACGATGCCGGCGCTCAGAAGCAACCCGAGGGCGAGCGCGATCATGATTTCGAGCAGCGAGAAACCGCGCGCCGAATTCTGCATCGGGAGAAAACGTGGGTAACGGTGGTTCATTTGCGCTCCGTCACGGCTGGAAGACCCAGGCAAAGGTTTGCGTGGTAGGGGCATTCGAATCCCCGGTGGAGACATTGGACGATCGATCGAGTTTTGCCTCGGTCCACGTCATTGTCAGGGTACACAGCCCGCTGTAAGGCGCCGAACCACTCTGTGCAGAACCGCCCAGTGTGACTCCGTTGCAGGCCATGATCGCGGTCGGATTTGGCAGCGAACTGACCATCAGCGCACTCCACAACGCTTTGTCGCGCTCGACAAGAAGGTCGGGCGTACAAATCCCGGAACTGCAGACATAGGCTGCGTTGGCGGAGCTGCTGTCATACGTGCCGATATACGAATTGATTTTGCCGGTGTTCGCACGCATGCGATCGGCCAGGGATTGCGCAAGGAAAGACGCTTGCGTACGCAGGAATGCGCTCTGGTTGGTCCTGACCGAAACGACCATGAGCCCGGCCAGCCCCATCAGCCCCAGCGAGAAGATCAACAGTGCAATCAGCACCTCAAGCAGGCTGAATCCACGAGCGGTCTTGTACCTCATACATTCTCCTCAGGGACACACGCCGGCGGGCGAGCTTGTGACATCTCGCCGGCTCGTAATTACGCCCATCGCCGTTACGGTGACCCAGCGCGATCTCCGGACATCGGAATGGCCTACCGGTCGACAGACGCTGAAATCGAACGAAGTGTTCGCCGGGCTCAACGTGCCTGTCGGGTTGAAAGTAAATTGAGTATCGACTCCGCCAACTCCGGTATGGATGCCAGCGATCGTGTAGTCCGTCGGCAAACTCCCACGCCAGCGCGGGCACAGCGGCGTCGTACTGCCCGCATTGACCGCGTTGTCCACGTAGGCCTTGCAATCCGCTTCGGCCGGACCCGGCGTCACGGGAGTCGACTGCACTCCGCCAACAATTTCCTTGGCCACTACGACTTGCCAACCTGCATTCCAGTTGCCGCCATTGGCGATAACCGAGACCGGCCGGCCACGTTTAACCGCCTCGGAGCGGGCGACATTGATCGCGGCGATCAGATCGCTGCTGTTGTCGCTTACAGTCGAGCGGATGAGGAATTCCGAGAAATTCGGCAACGCAACCGCCACCAGGATCGCGACGATCGCAACCGCGGTGATCAGCTCAAGCAGCGTGAAGCCGCGGGAAACCTGCCGGCGCCGATACGCATTGCGGGCATTCGTGTCCACCATCGTTTTCCCCCGCGAATCCCATGTTCAGGCGGTAAACCTACGCAGCACGACGTTGTGGGACAAGGGGGCGCGGCCACATGGTAGGAATTTGCGGACAAGCGGCTTCAAGCAGAAGCGATTCGCTGCAAGCCTGTCGTCTTTCCGAAAAACAAGGGTCGCACTACGCACATTCAAGCGAGCACCCGCAGCCGCAATTCCTTCGGCAGCGCAAACGTCACGTTTTCCGGTTCGCCGTCCAGTTCTCGCACGCCGGCTGCACCCGCATCATGCAGGCGAGCGATGACGTCGCGCACCAGGCTCTCGGGAGCCGAAGCGCCCGCCGTGACGCCGATGCGAGTGCGTCCTTCGAGCCACTCGGGACGGATATCGGCGGCACCATCGATGAGGAACGCCGGAACGCCCTGCTTTTCGGCCAGTTCGCGCAGGCGATTGGAATTGGAACTGTTCGGCGAGCCGACCACGAGGACCAGATCGCATTGCTGGCCGAGTTTGCGCACAGCGTCCTGGCGATTCTGCGTCGCGTAGCAGATGTCGTCGTGGCGCGGTCCCTGGATCGACGGGAAGCGCTTCTGCAAGGCCTCGATGACGACACGTGTATCGTCGATCGACAGCGTCGTCTGCGTCGCAAACGCGATTTGCTCCGGGTCACGCGGCTGCAAGTGCGCAACGCATTCAGGGGTCTCGACCAGATGGATCGCGCCGGCATTGTTGCGATCCCACTGCCCCATCGTGCCTTCGACTTCCGGATGACCGGCGTGGCCGATCAACACCACATCGCGTCCGGCCTTGCCGTGGCGCGCGACTTCCATGTGTACCTTGGTCACCAGCGGACACGTCGCATCGAACACGCGCAGCCCGCGGTCGCCAGCTTCGCCGCGCACCGCCTGCGAGACGCCGTGCGCGCTGAAGATCACGGTGGAGCCATCCGGCACTTCTGCAAGTTCGTCGACGAATACCGCGCCTTGTGCGCGCAGCTTGTCGACGACGAAGCGGTTGTGCACGACTTCGTGGCGCACGTAGATCGGCGCACCGAATGTCTCGAGTGCACGTTCGACGATCTCGATCGCGCGGTCGACACCGGCACAGAAACCGCGGGGGTTGGCGAGCAGGATTTCCATGGCGCGATTATCCGCCAGTGTTCGCGACATTCCTACTCGCGAATCCGAAGAGGATCAGCAGGACAGCGCCGATTGAAATCGCCGAGTCGGCGATATTGAATGCGGGAAACGCCCAGTCCTGGTGGTAGACCTGGATGAAATCGGTGACGTGCCCGGAGCGCAGGCGATCGATCAGATTGCCCAGCGCGCCGCCGATGATCAGCGAGAACGGCGCTGCATTGCGCCAGTCGCGGCGCGGCGTACGCGACAGGTAGAACGCGAGCATCAGGCTCACGCCGACTGCGAGTGCGGTGAACAACCAGCGCTGCCAACCGTCCGCGCCAGCGAGGAAGCTGAAAGCAGCGCCCGAATTGAACGCCAGCGTCCAGTTAAGAAAGCCCGGAATCACTGCCTGCGGCGTCAGTGGCTGCAAGTGGGTCAGCGCAATCTGCTTGGTCGCCTGATCGAGCACGATGACGAGCAATGACAGCAGAAGCCACGATAGCGCGTTCGGCTTCGCAGTCATCAGAACCACCGCCGGATTTCGCCAGCGCCGCCGACGTTGTCGATGCAACGTCCGCAGATTTCCGGATGTTCGGCATGTTTGCCGACATCTGCGCGGTAGTGCCAGCAGCGGATGCATTTCTGCGCATCGCTCGGTTTCGCTGCGACCCAGACTTCGGCGCCTTCGATCTCGACGCCATGCACGTCCGTGCGCTCCGTCGGATCCGGACGCAACGCAAGGTCGGTCCATGCGAGATTCGAAGTGATGAAGAAGAAACGCAACTCATCGGCGACTTCAGCGTAGCGCGCGCGTGTCGCCGCATCGGCATGGACAACAACATCCGCCTGCAACGAAGCACCGATCGCGCCGGCCGACCGCATGCCTTCGAGCAGGCGCGATGCACCGGTGCGGATTGCGAGCAGGTCGCTCCAGTACTTGCGCTGTTCCGGCGTACCCTGCGTTGCCGCGAGGCCGTCATACCAGGTTTCGAACAGCACCGATTCTCCTCGCGCCCCGGGAATCAGCGGCCAGATTTCCTCCGCGGTGAACGAAAGCAGCGGTGCGATCCAGCGCACGAGCGCCTCGACGATGCGGTACATCGCGCTCTGTGCGCTGCGTCGGCCGACGCTGTCGGCCTGCATCGTGTAGAGACGGTCCTTGGTGATGTCGAGGTAGAGCGATCCGAGTTCGTTGGTGCAGAAGTTCTGAACACGCGCGACGATCTCCGGGAAATCATGGCGCGCGTATGCGGCGATCACCGCCTGCTGTACGTCATGTGCCTGCTGCACCGCCCACTGGTCCAGCAGGAGACATTGATCGACCGGAAGCAAGTGCTTCAGCGGATCGAAGCCGTCGAGATTGCCGAGCAGGAAGCGCGCGGTATTGCGGATGCGACGATAGGAATCCGCGACTCGCTTGAGGATTTCGTCTGATACCGACATTTCGTTGCGGTAGTCGGTCGACGCAACCCACAGACGCAGCACATCCGCACCGAGCGCGTCGACGACCTTCTGCGGCGCGACCACGTTGCCGAGCGATTTGGACATCTTGCGGCCTTGCGCATCGACCGCGAAACCATGCGTGAGCACCGAATCGTACGGCGCGCGGCCGTGCATGGCGGTCGACGTCAGCAGTGAAGACTGAAACCAGCCGCGATGCTGGTCCGACCCTTCGAGATACATGACCTGGTCGCCGGGCTTGCGCGCGAGGTTCGCGCGCTGGTCGAGCACGCACCAGTGCGTGACGCCCGAATCGAACCAGACATCGAGGATGTCGACGACTTTTTCGTAGGCGTGCGCTTCGGCGCCGAGCAGCTCGCTCGCATCGAGCGCGTACCACGCATCGACGCCATCCTTCTCCACGCGCTGCGCGACCTCCTCCATCAATTCGACGCTGCGCGAATGCGGTTGCTTGGTTGCCTTGTCGACAAACAGCGCGATAGGCACGCCCCATGTGCGCTGGCGCGAGATGCACCAGTCGGGTCGTCCCGCGACCATCCCAGCGATGCGTTCCTCGCCCCATGCAGGAAACCAGTCGACATCATCGTGTACCGACTTCAGCGCGGCGTCGCGCAACCCTGAGACCTCCATGCCGATGAACCATTGCGGCGTCGTGCGGAACGCGACCGGCGTCTTGTGGCGCCAGCAATGCGGATAGCTGTGCATGATCTTCGCGGAGGCGAGCAACACCCCGCGCTCGCGCAGCAATTCGACGATCGTGTCGTTCGCCTTCCACAGGTACTGGCCTTCGAAGATCGGCGTCCCGGGCAGATAGACGCCGTTGCCACCGACAGGATTCAGCACGTTGGCCGGGTATTTTTCGACCAGTCCGTATTTCTGACCGACCGCGAAGTCCTCGACGCCATGACCAGGAGCGGTGTGTACGGCACCGGTGCCGTCCTCGGCAGACACATGGTCGCCGAGGATGACCGGGATTTCACGATCGTAGAAAGGATGACGCAGCGTTACGCCCTCGAGCACCGCCCCCTTCGCGAGTCCGAGGACGCTGAAATGCTCGACGCCATAGCGTGCGAGCGCGCTCGCCGTCAGAGCTTCGGCAAGTACCAGCAACACACGTTTGCCATTGCGAGAGGGGCCTTCGACAAGCGCGTACTCAAGCGCGGGCCCGAGGGTCACCGCGACGCTCGCCGGCAGCGTCCACGGTGTGGTCGTCCAGATCGGCACGGCAACAATATCGCCATCACCGATCGTCACGCCAAACGTCGCCGCGAGCGCCTTCGGATCGAGCGCGTCGTACGCCACGTCGATCGCCGGAGACTGCTTGTCCGCATATTCGATTTCCGCTTCGGCCAGCGCAGAGCCGCAATCGAAGCACCAGTGCACCGGCTTGAAGCCACGCACGACATGGCCGTTCGCGTGGATCTTCGCGAGCGCGCGGATCATGTCGGCTTCGTACTTGAAATCCATCGTGCGATAGGGATTTTCCCAGTCGCCGAGCACGCCGAGGCGCTTGAAATCGGCGCGCTGCAGGTCGATCTGCTTCGTCGCGTATTCACGGCACTTTTGCCGGAACGTCACTGCGTCGACCTTCTGGCCAACCTTGCCGACATCCTTCTCGACCGCGATCTCGATCGGCAGACCGTGACAGTCCCAGCCCGGCACGTACGGCGAGCGAAATCCAGCGAGCAACTTCGACTTGACGACGATGTCCTTGAGGATCTTGTTCACCGCGTGACCGATATGGATCACTCCGTTCGCGTAAGGCGGGCCGTCGTGCAGGATGAATGCATGTTCGCGTTGCGCAGTCTTGCTCTGGATCGCGCCGTAGCGATCCGCCTTTTCCCACTCGGCGAGCATGCCGGGCTCGCGCTTGGCAAGGTCCGCCTTCATCGCGAAGTCGGTCTTGGGCAGGTTGATCGTGTCTTTGTAGTCCTTGCTCACGCATTCGCTCCGGAGATTTCTGTGTTTGCAACGCGCAGCACTGTGCGCGCCTGTTCGGCATCGCGATCGATCTGCCGCACCATCGCGTCGAGATCGTCGAATTTTTCCTCTTCGCGCAATTTCTGCACGAATTCGACGTCGATGCGGCGGCCGTACAGGTCGCCATCGAAGTCGAACAAATGCGCTTCCAGCAGCGGTTCGGTGCCGTTGACCGTTGGCCGCACACCGAGGCTGGCGACACCGGGCATCGCTGATTCTGCAACGCCATGCACGCGCACTGCAAAGATTCCCCCGACCGGCGACGTGCGCTTGCCGAGACGGATATTCGCTGTCGGGTAGCCGAGCTTGCGACCCAGTTGCGCACCGCGCACGACATGCCCGCCTATGGCGAAGCGCCGACCCAGCAGTCTCGCAGCAGCGTCAAACTCGCCGGCCACAAGATGCGTGCGGATCGCCGTGCTGCTGATCCGTTCGCCATCGATCGCGATATCGGACAACGTCTCGACCGCGAAGCCGTGGCGCGCACCGAACCGTCGCAGCATGTCGACATCGCCGCGCCGGGCATGACCGAAGCGAAAATCCGCACCCACCCAGACCTCACGTACGCCGGCTCGGCGCACGAGCACCTGTTCGATGAAATCTTCGGCACTCGTCGCAGCCAATGCGGCGTCGAAGCGCAGCAACAACACTTTCGCCATGCCGCTGCTCGCGAACCATTCGATTTTCTCGCGCACGCTCGCGATGCGCGGCACCGCAACACCGCGCGCAAAGTATTCGCGGGGGATCGGTTCGAAGCTGATCGCCAAGGGCATCAAGGCCAGCGCGTGCGCACGCTCGCGTACGCGCGCAAGCAGCGCGCGATGGCCCAGATGGACGCCGTCGAACGCACCCACGCACAACACGCTGCCGCGCGGCGCCAGGGCAGGCCCCGCAACATTCCGGAAAAGCAAGCTCATCGGCGAAGTATAGCCGTCAGCGAAGTAGGAGCGGCTTCAGCCGCGATGCCTTTGCTTCCAAATCATCGCGGCTGAAGCCGTTCCTACACGGCTCGCAAGTCGCGCAGCCGAAATCCGCAGGCGAACAACACGGCCACGAACGTGCCACCTCCAGCCGCCACGAGGACGCCCAGGCGAACGACACGCGTCGAGGTATTCCACGTGCTCCAGTCCGGCCATTGCCACAAGCCGATGCCGAGCACCACCACCATGGCGAGACAGGCCGCGGCCAGCCGCGCCAGGTGCCTGCCCCAGCCCGGCTGGCTTACATAGATGCCATCGCGGCGCAGCGCAAGCCAGAGCTGTGCGAGATTGAGGTAGCTCGCCAGTGCGCTCGCCAATGCAAGGCCCATGTGCAGACCGGGCACCTTCGCGATTGCAGCAAACCAGCCGTCCGCGAGATCCTCGGGCCGGTGCCAAAAATGGAACAGCACACCGACGAACAGGATGTTCATCAGCATGTTCGCGACCATCGCAACAATGCCGGCCCGCACCGGAGTCTTCGTGTCCTGGCGGGCGTAGAACGCCGGCGCGACGACTTTCACCAATGCAAAAGCGGGCAGGCCGAACGAAAGTGCGGACAGCGACAGCGACGCCATGTCCACGTCGTGTGCAGTGAATCGACCGTGCTGCAGCAAGGTTGCGAGGAGTGGCTTCGTCAACAGCACCAGCGCCAGCATCGCCGGGACTGAAATCAGCAATGCCGTACGCAGGCCCCAATCCAGCGCCTTCGCGAACCCTTCGCGATCCGTACTCACGTGATGGCGCGACAGCGACGGCAGGATCACCGTGCCGAGCGCGACACCGAAAATGCCGAGCGGGAATTCGAGCAGGCGATCGGTCTGGGTCAGCCAGGTCTGCGAGCCGGTGATCAGGAACGATGCGATCAAGGTGTCGAGCAGCAGGTTGATCTGCGCAACCGAGGAGCCGAACAACGTCGGCACCATCAGGGTCAGGATGCGGCGCACATCCGGGTCGCGCCAACCCCAGCGCGGCAGTGCAAGCAGGTCGAGTTTCGCGAGCGCCGGCATCTGCACGAGCAACTGCAGGACGCCGGCGACGAGGATCGCCCAGCCCAGCGCCATGATCGGCACATCGAAATACCGTGCAAACCACAGCGCACCGGCAATCACGCAGAGGTTCATGACCACCGGCGTGAGCGCGGGCAGCATGAACTGGTGGAAGCTGTTGAGCACGCTGCCAGCCAGCGCCGTCAGCGAGACGAACAGCAGGAATGGAAACATCACGCGCAGCAGATCCGTGGTCAGCGCGAATTTCTGCGGTTCGTCGATCGAGCCGGGTGCAAAACCGCCGGCAACCCAGCCGGCGCCGATCATGCCGAGCGCGGTGACGAGCAGGAGTACGCCGCCGAGCGTACCCGCCGTGCGCGCGATCAGCTGCTTCAGATCGGCGTGCGGGCGCGTTTCCTTGATCTCGGTGAAAACCGGCACGAAGGCGACCGAGAACGATCCTTCGGCAAACAGTCGACGCAGGAAGTTCGGGATGCGGAATGCGACCCAGAAGGCGTCGGTCGCCGCATTCGCGCCGAACGCGTAGGCGATCGCCTGCTCGCGCACCAGGCCGAGAATGCGCGAAATGAAGGTGCCGCCGCTGAAACTCAGCATCGAGCGGAGCAAACTGGGGCGACTCATGCGCTGTGCACCAGGGATTGGGCGTGGCACGCGCTGAAACGGCAATCCACATTGACGCTGTGGCGCAATATCGGCATAATTCCGGGTCTTTTTCCGTACCCGTTCATTGGAGTTCTACCTTGGCCAACATCAAATCCGCGAAGAAGCGTGCGCGCCAGTCCGAGCAGCACCGCCAGCGCAACGCGAGCGCGCGTTCGATGGTTCGCACCG
>JBDSBK010000173.1:0-8257 GCA_039921645.1 Dokdonella sp. | reverse complement strand
TCGCGCTCGACGAATGCCTGAGCAAGGCCGAAGCGCACGCGGCCGAGAAGAAGTTCGAACCGAATGCATTGCTGCAGGCACGCCTGTTCCCGGACATGTTCGCGCTCGTGCGCCAGGTGCAGATCGCGTGCGATTTCGCCAAGAGCGTACCGGCGCGGCTCGCGGGTGCCGATGTGCCTGCCTATGAGGACAACGAAGCCACGTTCGCCGACTTGCATGCACGTATCGCCAAGACGCTCGCGTTCGCCGCTAGCCTCGACGCCGCTGCGTTCGACGGTAGCGAGAAGCGCGAGATCGTGCTGCGCCCCGGTACGCCGAAGGAAAAGAAGCTCAATGGGCAGGCGTATCTGCTCGCCTACGGCCTGCCGCAGTTCTTTTTCCACGTGACGACGGCGTACGCACTGCTGCGTCACAACGGCGTCGAGATCGGCAAGAAGGATTTCATGGGCGCGTATTGAACCGTGTTTTGGCGGATGTCGTCCCGAACTCGTCGGGGCGGCATCGGCCTTGCGCATTGGCCGCAAAGTCGCGAGCGGCGATGCCTGCGATCGGACGAATCAATGCTGCGACGACCAAAGTACGAATAGCGCCGTAATTGAGTTAGTCTGCGTGCATCTTGGCCGATTCGGGTGAGGTGCAACGATGAAACCGATGTCCGCTCGCGCGTTCCTCCCGATCTTCGTCAGTGTTGCACTTGCCGCCTGTGGTGGCGGCAGTTCCAATTCCCCGACGACGCAACCGCCTCAACCCCCTCAACCCCCTCAACCACCGCAACCACCGCAACCGCCCACGCTCGATGCGGCGTATCGTGCATCGGCGGCGACTCCGTTCACCGCGAACTGCGATGGCGTTGCTGCACAGGGCATGCTGTTCGCCAATTCGGAAGTCGAGCCCTACCTGACGCTGGATCCGCTCGACCCGCATCATCTCGTCGGCGTATGGCAGCAGGATCGCTGGTCCACCGGCGGTGCGCGCGGCATCGTCGTCGGCGTTTCCGGCGACAGCGGCCATACCTGGTCGCAGCACCCGATCCCGTTCACGCGTTGCGCCGGCGGCACCGTCGCGAATGGCGGCGACTACGAGCGCAGCAGTAATCCGTGGATCACGATCGGGCCGGACGGGCACGTGCACTTGCTCGCACTCGGCTTCAATGGGTTCGCGCAGCAGGCGGGATCGGTCAGCAGCATCGTCGTCAGTCGTTCGCTCGACGGCGGCGCGACGTGGGGACCTGCCGTCACACTGATCCGTGATGCCGACGCCGTCTTCAACGACAAGGGCGCGATCGTTGCGGATCCAATCGATGCGCATTTCGTCTATGCGGTGTGGGATCGCCTGACCGCCGTGAATACGGGCCCCGCCATGTTCGCGCGCAGCATCGATGGAGGCCTCAGCTGGCAGCCGCCTTCGGTGATTTATGACCCGGGAGTCAACCATCAGACGATCGACAACATCATCGTCGTGCTGCCGAATGGCACGCTGGTGAACATGTTCACGCAGATCGATCCTGGTCCGAACGGAGGTCTTGCGGTGTCGGTTGCGGTGGTGCGTTCGACCGACAACGGCGTCACGTGGTCGCTCCCGATCAAGATCGCCGACCAGCTCACCGTCGGCACGCGCGATCCGGACGGCGGCGCACCGGTGCGCGACAGTTCGATCGTGCCCGACATGGTCGTTGGTCCCGGCGGCAGCCTCGTCGTCGTATGGCAGGACGCCCGCTTCAGCAATGGCGCACGCGATGGCATCGCGCTGTCGCGTTCCGCCGATGGCGGCCTGACCTGGTCGGTACCGACGCGCGTGAATTCCAATACGACGGTGTCCGCGTTTTCGCCGAAGGCAACCGTGCGCGCCGATGGCACGATCGGCGTGAGCTACTACGACTTCCGTCCCAACACGGCGGACCGCTCGACCTTGCTGACCGACTACTGGCTCGCGCGTTCGGCGGATGCAAGCGCCTGGCACGAAAGCCAGATTGCCGGTCCGTTCGATCTCGAACTGGCGCCGCGAACGACATCGCCCGGCGTCGGTGGCTGGTTCCTCGGCGACTATCAGGGGCTGGTCAGCGTCGGTACCACCTTCATACCGATGTTCACGCGCACCAACGCGGGCGATGCCACCAACGCGACCGACATCTACGTCGCGCCAGCGGTGTCCGTGACGACAGCGGCAGCGATGACGTCCGCACCGAACGGATGGCCGCAAGCGAAGTCGGCTACGGCAACGATGCTGGATCCCGAGTTCGCGCAACGCATCAGCGACAACGTCAGGCGCACGCTGCAGCAGCGTCGCTCCGGAGCACAACGATGAAGCGTTCGACGTCGACCGGTTAGCGCTCAGCGCGCATCCGCGCGCATGAGCCGGAATTCGACGATTGACGCGCTGCCGGGCACCACCGGAATGCGCTTGTCGGTGACGAACTGGAGATGCCCTTGTGCATCGCGCAACGTCGCGCGCAAACCATACTGCATGCCCGCTTCGATGCGCGCGGCATCGTAGGGGAGGGCGAACGCATAGGGCGGGCCGTGCAGATCGGCAAAGCGCGTGCTGGCAACGATGGCCGTCTGTTTCGCGTCGGTCGGATCGTCGACGAGCTGTACTTCCAGTGTCGCGCCCGGCGCCAGCAGCATCCGTTCGAGATAGAGCGCACGGCCGTGGATCAAACCCGTCTGCGTCGCGAGCGTGTCGTGCCCGGCAGCCGCGTGCGCAATGGCATCCGGCCGTTGCACGGGCTGGCAGGACGCGAGCAGGAGCGATGCTGCAGCCCATCCGATAATGCGGCGCATGAAGATCCTCGGTCGATATCGTGATCGCTGGTCGGGACGACAATCTACACTTCGCTCAGGCGCATCGCATCCGGCATGTACGCGAACGAGCGTTCGCAGCAACAGTAGCGGTCTCGGCGAACCGGCGACGACGGTAGCGGGCCCGGCCATCGAGAACGCGATCTTCGCGGCAGTGGCTGCGCGCCTGCGGCATCTACCAATGCGACGGCGGCGGTACTGAAGGCGTTGGGCGAGCCGCGCAAAGCCTGAGCCTGCTCCATCCGGAAGCGATATCCACATCGCTTCGGTCGCCCCGGTTTCGCGCCGCGCGCACGTGCACCGTAGAATGCGCGGATGCGCCTCAACAAACATATCGCTGAAACCGGTTTCTGCTCGCGTCGCGAAGCCGATCGACTCATCGCTGAAAAGCGCGTCACCCTCAACGGCAAAGCGACCGGCATGGGGTCGCAAGTCGAGGAGGGAGACGAAGTCCGCATCGACGGACAGCCGCTGCTCGCACGCCGCGCCGCGAGCGCGACGCGCAAGCACGTCTACATCGCCTTGAACAAGCCTCCCGGCATCACGTGCACGACCGACAGCGAGGTCGGCGGCAACATCGTCGATTTCGTCGATCACCGCGAACGCATCTTTCCGGTCGGTCGCCTCGACAAGGATTCCGAAGGCCTGATCCTGCTCACCAGCAATGGCGATATCGTCAACGAGATCCTGCGCTCGGAGAATCGCCACGAGAAAGAATACCTCGTCGCGGTGAACAAGCCGGTGACGCCGGAATTCCTCACCGGCATGTCACGCGGTGTGCGCGTCCATCACCAGATGACCAAACCGTGCAAGGCGACGCGACTGGCGAAGTTCGGTTTCCGCATCGTGCTGACGCAGGGAATGAACCGACAGATCCGCCTGATGGCCGAGGCGTTCGGCTATCGCGTGACGCAGTTGCGCCGCGTGCGCATCGTCAACATCAAGCTCGGCGTGTTGAAAGTCGGTCAGTGGCGCAACCTGACCGACCTCGAATTGCGTGGCTTGTTGCCCGGTCGAACCGACTGGTGATGGTTGTGCCTCGACCTGTCGATGTGCGCGGCGGCCGCATCGGAAACACGCGCTGCGGCAGTCGATTCAATCGACGTCGAAACCCTGCAGGCTGACTGGCGTGGTGCCCGGTCCGAAGAACACATTGTCTGCCCAGATCGCGTTGGTGAACCCGTTCGGTTGTGGGGCTGCCCCGGCCGCACGCAACGGCTGGCTCGTCGTGATTGCGCAGGACACGCCGAGCGTGGAGGCGGGTAGCGTGTAAGGCGATTCGGTGTGCAGCGGTACCCAGCCATTGCCGTCGGCAGGGCCCGCCAGAATCGCCGAAGCACTCCCGATGGGGTCACCCAGGCAGTCGGCGGAGGCATACGCGGTGCATGTCATGCCGAACTGGGATGCGGAGTTCGGCTTGATTTTGGCGCCGAAGCTGAAGTCACTGCCGCCGGAAGGTCCGGCTATGCATTGGTGCGCCGACAGATTGGAGTTGCTGCCGTTCGACGTCGTCAAGGCCATTGAGCCCGACGTCGGTGCAGCATTCGCATCCTGATTCGGGTCGCGGCCGATCACGGTGCCGGTGTCGGCGGTCCAGCTGCCGACGTCGGTGTCGAAATTCGCATTGACGATCAGATTGGCGGCCACGGCAGGCTGCGCGGCGGCAACGACCAGCGCGGCGACCATCCATTTGTACAAAATCTTCATGCGTCTGCTCCCATGCCCGAGAAAGCTGCAGCTGGAGGCCACAGCATCGATGCGGATACTGACAGAAGACGTTGCTTGATGGTCTTCCCCGAACGATCCATGCTGGTCGCTTGAACCACGAGAGGAAGCGGCATGAAGCAGACCCGTATGGCAATCGTACTGACGGCGGTCCTCGCCGCGAGCGCGCTTCCCGCGCACGCAAAGCCGAGCGACGCGGACGAGAAGGCGTTTCGCGCGCTGTACAAGCAACTCGTCGAGATCAACACGACGTTGTCGGCAGGCAGTTGCACGGACGCTGCGAAGGCGATGCAGGCGCGCCTTGTTGCGGCCGGGATTCCCGCGGCGGACACGGCCGTGCTGGTGCCGGAAAGTCGCCCCAGGGACGGCAACCTGATCGCAACGCTGAAAGGCAGCGATGCAAAGGCAGCGCCGATCCTGTTGCTCGCGCACATCGACGTGGTCGAGGCGAAGCGCGCGGACTGGGTTCGCGATCCCTTCAAGCTCACGGAAGAAAACGGCTGGTTCTACGCGCGCGGCGCGAGCGACGACAAGGCGATGGCCGCCGTGTTCACCGACAGCCTGGCCCGCTATCGCAAGGAAGGATTCACTCCGCGACGTTCGATCCGTCTCGCGCTTACCTGCGGCGAAGAAACAGCGGATACCTTCAACGGCGCTTCCTGGTTGATCAAGCAGCATCCGGAAGCCATGAAAGCCGCGTTCGCGTTGAATGAAGGTGCGGGCGGCGAGCTTGATGCACAGGAAAAACCGCTCGCGCTGCAGATCCAGGCGGGCGAAAAGGTCTACCAGGATTTCCGACTCGAAGTGACCGACGCGGGTGGACACAGTTCGCGTCCGACCCGCAGAAATCCGGTCTATGTGCTCAGCGGTGCGCTCGCGCGCATCGGTGCGTACCAGTTTCCGATCGCGCTCAACGAGACCACACGCGCCTATTTCAAGGCGCAACTCGAACTCGCGCCGATCGCAGTCGCCGAGGACATCAAGGCCGTGTTGCGCGATCCGCCGGATGCGGCTGCCGCCGATCGGCTGTGGACGCTGAATCCCGGCTGGAACGGCATGTTGCGCACCACCTGTGTTGCAACGATGGTCGATGCCGGACACGCGCCCAACGCATTGCCACAGCGTGCCGGTGCGAACGTGAATTGCCGCATCCTGCCCGGCACGCCGCTACAGGCAGTGAAGGACGAACTCGCGCGACTCGCTGAGGATTCGAAGATCGCGATCACCGAAGTCGGTGACCCGAGTCCGACCGGCAACGCGCCGCAACTGACGCCCGCGTTGCTCGAGCCCGTGCGCAAGGTCGCCGAGACGATCTGGCCCGGCGTCGCGATCGTGCCGACGATGTCGACGGGTGCGACCGATGGGCGCTTCCTCAACGCATTCGGCACGCCGACTTATGGCTTGTCTGGCATGTTCCACGATGCCGAAGGCAGTCATGCGCACGGGCTCAACGAGCGCATCCGCGTGAAGTCGCTGCTCGACGGGCGGCGCTTCCTGTACGAGGTCGTGAAGATTTACGCGAACAGTGCGGACTGATTCGAGCACATTCCCGATAGCGCAAGCCGGGCCCGGCGATCGCCCAGCGAAAAGCGCGCAATGAAAAACCCGGGCACCGCATTCGCAGTACCCGGGTTTCGTTTACGGCTCGACGCTTATTCGAACCCGTTTGCGAAAATGCGGTCCGTTGCCGCAGCGGCGTCGATGAAGCCGTAGCCATCGAGCGGGCTATAGCCGGCACCGATGTTGTTGCGGATCTTTCCGCTGAACGTGCCGCCGCTCGTCGTCGTGCCCGTGAACGTCATGCCGTCGGTAACGACCGTGCCGCGTGGCAGGAACACGCCGCCACCGAACAGATCGGCCAACGCGTTCACGGAGGTCGTGCCGTTGCCAACCACCGAACCGCTGCCCGTTACCGCCGAATGCTGCGCGCCGCGTCCGACCGTGAAGTGCATCACCTTGCCTGCGGAGAATGCGCCGGGTGTGAAGCCGATCGTCATTGTCCAGAAATGCGAGGTGCCGTTGGACGGCGTGCCGGCCAAGTTGCTGAAGCCGGTGAACGGCGTGATGCTCGACGGTGCCTGGATATCACCCGCGGTCAGGCCGACCAGCGAGCCGAGCGTGAATGCTGTCGACGCCGGCTCGAAGACGAGGCCGGGGAAATCGTTCTCGAAGTACGTGACGACGCCCGGTGTCGTGTCCTGGACGCCGTGGTTGCCTCCGGTCACGTTACCGGCGGTCGTTGCCGTTCCGGCCGGATTGAACGTGATGCTCGCGATCGATCCCGTACCGGTGTAGGTCAGCGTCATCGACTCGGGATCGTTTGCGCCAGTCTTCTTGTTCGTTTCCTCGTCCGAACGGATCGTCAGCGACACCGTGCCGCCGTCGGTCGATGTCGCGGTACCCGTGGCCTGCATCGGATCGAGATCGTGCGGGAACGTGTTTTGCTGCAGGATCGTGCGCAGTTCCGCCGGCGTCACCGAGCCCGGACCGCCGCGCGACTGCAACACCAGCGCCGCGATGGCGGCGGCGTGCGGTGCTGCTGCACTGGTGCCGCCGAAGTTCGGTTTCGTGTCGAGATCGGACGACGAGTCGCTCGAGAAGAACGACGTGTTGCCCTGATCCGCAGCGGCGATGCGCGGTACTTCGCGAACGTCAGGCACCGGTAGCCGGTTGGAATCGGCGTCGAACAGGATCGTTGCGGGTCCAGGCGACGTGTAATATTCCGGCGTATTCGGACGGAACATGCTGTAGGCCGCGGTGCCGTTGCATCCTTTCGCGGTCGCGTGGCCCTTGGTCGTTACCGTGTTGTAGGTGAAGTATTCGGCGGGTCCGAAGCCGGAACCACCGTTGCCGCGCACGGTCCAGCGCACGCGTGTCGGCAGCTGCGACGCAGTCGGGACGTTCGCTCGAGCGATCAAGAACTGCATCTGCGTCTGACCCGCTGGCGATGCGATCGTGCCGAGTTCCACCGGTCGATTGTTCGCGAGGTTGTTCGAGGTCAATGACACCGAACTGATGTACGCACCGGTGTCGACGCGGAATGCAAGCAGGTTGAGGTCGGTGGTGACGCCCGCCGTACCTTGCGCGGTATTCACCGTCAACGTGAAGTCACCGGTGGTCGTGCTGAAGGGGACGATCGTGATGTGGTACTGGCCACTGGTCGGCGGATAAAACTGCACGACCTCATCGGTGCCGGTGTCCTGGCTGACGATCAGCGTGTTGCTTGCATCGAAGATCTGCACGATGCCGTCGAAGTTGCCGCTGGTGGCGGTTTCCTTGATCACGTAAGGCTGTCCTTGCGTGAACACCGGCAGCGCAGGGCTGCTGGTTGGACCGAAGGTCACCGAGGTCGTCGTGCCGTTGATCGTTCCGCCGCTGGAAAAAATCGGCGGATCGTTGAGCACGAGGTCGCGCTGGTCGTACGGATCGTCCCACTGCATCTCCGTGCCCTGCGAGCTGGAAACGGATGACGGATAGTTGACGAGCTGCGCGACGTCGAGCTGGCCGACCGCCGGATTGAAGTTGTGGAAGCCGCCCGCGTAGAGATTGGCAGGCACGCCGGTCAGGTCGATATTGGTGCCGGCAAGCGCCGTGTTGGTCGCTGCCGTGGTGCCGCTGCCATTGGGCACGATGCGCAGCGCGGACTGGTACGCGTTGATGCCGATGTTGTTGCCGGCCGAGGAGAAATACGACACGCCCGCTGCGGTCACGTCGTCGATCGCGCTGCCGATGAT
>JBDSBK010000172.1:0-7618 GCA_039921645.1 Dokdonella sp. | reverse complement strand
GGCGTGTCGTAGTACTCGTTGATGTACCAGAACGTGCAATCGTCGGAAGGATCCACGCTCATTGCCGTGTAGTCGCCCCACCGCGTGCACGCCGCGCTGCCGCAGTTGTTCGTTTGCGAACCGCCGCCGGCGATGAGCGCGACTTCGGTCTGCGGGAGCTGATTGAGCGCATCGCCGACGAGGCGACCGGCGTAGTAAATGCTCGGGAAGGTCGTCGCATTGCCGAGGCTGTAGCCCATGGCCATATTGCCTTGGCCATCCACCGCAACGCTCGCCATCCAGCGGTGCAGCGTGGTGTCGGGCGCGAATATCTGTTGTTGCACCGGCGCCGCCGACACGGTTGCACCGGTCACATTGATCTGCGCCCACTGCGGGCGATTGGTCGCGCCGCTCGCCTGCGAGTCGTGCACGACCCACAGCGATTCGGCGGCACCCACCTTGCGATACTGGACCTTCTGCATCAGGCGATCGAACAAGGTGTCGAGCGTGTTGGTGGTGCCCGGCTGCGGCACGCCAGTACCGCTGCCGTTGTAACTGCTTTGAGAGACCGTGGTGGGCGCACCGAGCGTGCCGCCGCTTCCGCAACCGGCGCCGGGCGTGAATTTCCTGACCTCGAAATTGAAAGCCGTCGTCGATTCGGACACGAAATAATTCGGCGTTCCTGCCGGGGGCAACGAACCCGCCGACGTTCCGAGCAGGTTGCTCGGTATCATCGTGAACGGAGTAGTTGTGCTCGCGGTGTACCCGAGGGAGCTGTTGCTCGCGCTGAGCGCGGTGCCCGCGTACATCGCGGTGCGGCTGAACGACGCGTAGGCCGTGCCCGCAAACGTGCCGGCCGGCATGGTGAATTCGTTCGAGGCCATGTACAGGCAGTCGGTCCAGAGACCGAACTTCGGATAATCGTTCAACTTGCCGTTCGGCGGCAGACCTGTGCCGCCTGGATCCATACGGACCGCGTAGCGCCACCAGCCGCCTGAGACGGGGTCACTTGTCTTGGACACAGCAAAGCACTGGTAGAACGGCGCGACTGGATTGCCAGCGCTGACGGCAAACGCGAAATTGGTCAGGATCCAGCGATCGACCAGGCCGTCGTGCAGCACCACCGGATCGCCCTGATTATTCGCATCGCAGGGTGTGCCGGTTGCGGCGCCACTCCAGAGCGAGTTCTCGGTGAATGCGGCGAGGAGCGTGCCGGTCTTGCTGTAGATCGCATAAGTGTCGTTTACCGATTCGATATAGTGGTTCGGCCCAACATCGCCGTTGACGTCTGGCGGCCAGCCGGCGCCGGCCTGACCACCCGTGACCGCGTCGGAGAAACTGATGCCGGCAAAATTCTGGGTCGGCGAAGGCATCGGCGCGAGCAGGATCGGCGCAGCCTCAGCGGGGGTTTTTGCCGGCTTCGATTTCCGATTCTCCGGTCCTTCGAGCTCGTTCCACTTGTGCAATTCGACCGGCCTCGCCTGCGGCAGATTGCGCACATCGCCATTGAATTCCGACGGCTTTATCGAATCCGGAATGCCATAGGTACGCCCTTCTGGCGCATCCGGCGATGTGCCGGCTGCTGCGGCATGGTTCCCCGCAGACATACCAAGAAGGAGGAGCGCTGCAGTGATGAGATTCCTGAGGAATCGAACGAACGACAATCCGCCGGGTACACCACCGGCGGCCGACGTGGAACGCGGCCGTGAAAGCATTGCTTGAACTCCCCCTATAGGAGCGGCCTGTGCTCAGACCGCGGGCGGATAATGCGCCGCTACCTGAACCAAATCAAAGCAATTCGTAGCGCGTGCACTTATTCCGGTTGCTGCGTCGCACAAGCAACGCGTCAGGAATGGCCGCTCGGCCGCAGCAATCTTTCGAGCACTCGCGACACCGCGGCAAACGCGAATGCGGCAGTCACATGCGTCGCGGCACCGAGGCCTCCGCCGCAATCGAGTTTCAACGCGTCACCCTGCTCCGGCCGCGTGCCGCAGACGCTGCCGTCGGCTTGCGGATAACGCACGTTTTCACGCGAATAGACGGCTTGCACACCGAAATAGCGTTTCGGCCCGCGCGGAAAATTGAACTCCTCGCGCAGCTTCTTGCGCACCAGAGCGAGCAACGCATCGTGTTCTGTTTTGGAAAGATCGCGCACCGCGATCAAGGTGGGGTCGGTACGCCCTCCGGCAGAGCCACAGGTGATCAACGGCAACTTGCGGCGACGGCACCACGCGATCGTCAGCACCTTGACGCGAAAGGCATCGCAGCAATCGACGACGATGTCGTAACCGCGGTCGAGCAGGTTCTCGAAGTTGCCCGGCGTCAGGAATTCCTCGAGCGCATCCACGACGATCGATGGATGAATGCGTCGCGCACGTTCGGCCATCACCGCGACCTTGGGTTTGCCGAATTCGCCATCCAGCGCATGCAACTGGCGATTCGTGTTGCTGATGCAGACATCGTCCGCATCGATCAGGGTCAGGCGACCGACGCCGCTGCGCGCAAGTGCTTCGACGACCCATGAGCCAACGCCGCCGATGCCGATCACGCACACATGTGCGTGTGAAAGGCGGGCAACGCTGCCGACGCCATAGAGGCGATCGATGCCGCGGAAGCGTTCGTCGACGGGGGACAGGCTCATGAGGGCGCGCAGGGTAACAGCATCTGCGCGATGCTTCGATGCGCCGGCTGCCTGCGCATGCCGGGACACGCGTTACCATCGCAATTTTCCGCGGATGCGAATCGATGCGCTATCTGACCTGCCTGATTGTCGGCCTGCTCGCCGGCGCCCTGATGGCGAACATGGCCGGCAACGCGATCGCGCTTCGTCATGCGTGGCCACGCGGATTGATGAACGTGATGCAGCATGCGCTGGTCGACGCGCGCGGCAACGCGCGCGCAGGCAAGTGCCTGTCGCCGACAATGCCGGCCGCCGCCGCACACCTGCAATTGCTGACGACCGATCTGGAACCCGCCTTGCTTGCTGCGGATGCGAAAGATCGCGTGCTCAGTCAGTACGCGAGCGAGATGCGGGATGCGATCGGGCACTGGGATCCGAAGGCGGATTGTGCGCTGCAGGCCGAAGCACTGACCAAGATTGCGAATGCGTGCGAGGCCTGTCATCGCGACTATCGCTGACCTGGAGTCGGTCCCGGATGCATCCGCTGGCCCCGTTGCGGCCAATTACAAAACTCATTAGTATTGTTAATTCGAGTCGCCACCTGACGCAGGCCTTGTCGATTTCCGGCGCCCTATCCGCGCATGCGTGAAGGGACTGGTTGCAGCGGGTCAGGTCGATCGACACGGTTCGCCACTGTCGCCAGCAGCGCCTGCCAGCCAACTTGCTTTCCGATACCGCAGATAAAGAATCGATGACTGCCAACGCCGTTCGCCCGTTCGTTGTTCTCGCCACCCTGCTCGCCATCGCGGGCTGCTCGATTCCGCCCAAGCCCGACGCGCCCGGCGTGCGCAGCGAAGCCCCACTCGCCGGAATTACGGCAGCCAGCGGCGAATGGCCGCAGGCGCAATGGTGGCAACGTTATGCCGACGCGCAACTCGATGCGCTCGAGCAGAAAGGCATGGCCAGTTCACCGTCTCTCGACCAGGCGCACAAGCGCTTCACCACTGCGTTGCGCTCGATCGATGTCGCGAACGCTGCCGGCGGCGTGTCGGTGCAGGCGAATGCGCAAGTCCAGCGCCAGCGCCTCAGCGAGAACGGACTGATTCCACCGAGATTCCTCGGCTTCACCTGGTACAACCAGGGCGACCTCAGTCTTCAATTCCAGTACGACTTCGACTTCTGGGGCAAGACGCGCGCCGCGGTCGCTGCGGCAGTCGATGAAGCGCATGCCGCGGACGCCGAACGCAGCGCCGCGACCTTGATGCTGACGACGGCGATTGCGGACACGTATTTCGGCTGGCAGGCCGACCAGGCGCGTTGGGCGATAGCGAAGGACACGGTCGCCGCACTCGAACGCAGTCGCTATCTCGCGGCGAAGCGCGCCGCAAGCGGCATCGATGCGCCCGACAGCGTGCACCAGGCAGACGTGCAGATCGCCGAGGCACGCGAGATGGCAGCCGCGTATGAAGGCGCTGCGCGAATCCGTCTGGCTGCGCTGGCCGCACTGCTCGGCATCGCACCCGCCGACCTGCCCAAACTGGATCCGCGGCCGTTGCCGGTCATCACGGCGACGCTGCCCGACAGGATCGGCCTGGATCTGCTCGCGCGACGCCCGGACATCGCCGCCAACCGCTGGCGCATCGAAGCGGCCATGCGCCGCGTCGATGCCGCACGCGCGGAGTTCTACCCGGACATCAGCCTCAGCGCGATGGTGGGACTGCAATCGGTCGACCTCGACAAGCTGTTGACCGCTGGCAGCCGCATGGGCGGCGTCGGACCTGCGCTGCATCTGCCCATCTTCGGCCTCGGTCGCTTGCGCGCAGCGTACGGCATTTCGCAGGCGCAGCTGGACGCTGCCGCCGCGCAATACGATGCCAGCGTCGTCGACGCGGCACGTGACGTCGCGACCCAGGCGCTCAGCCTCGAACAGATTGATGCACGTCGCCGCCAACGTGCGCAGCAACTCGCTGCCGCGCAGTCGCTGGTGGATACCGCGGCGGCGCGCGTGCGTCGCGGCGTCAGTGACGACCGCAGTCTTCTCGCCGCGCAAGCGCAGGTACTGCAGCAGCGCGATGCAGCGACGACGCTGGATGCGCAAGCGGTATCCAGCGAGATCGCACTGACCAAGGCACTCGGTGGCGGCTATCGCATGGATGACATCGACGCTGCAGAAAACGACGTATCGCCCCCATCCCCGAATTCCGTTGAAAGAGCCAACTCCCGATGAGCGACTCCCCTGTTCCCGCCCCGCAGTCAGACGGCAAGCAAACAAACGGAAATGGCAAACGCCGCGTGATCCTCGGCGTGATCGCCATCGTGTTCATTCTCGCCGGCATCGCCTGGTATCTGCTCTGGCTTTTCGTGTTCTCGCAACGCGAAGTCACCGATGACGCCTATGTCAACGGCAACCAGGTCGCGCTGTCGGCGCAGGTTGCCGGCACGGTCGTCGCCGTGCTCGCCGACGACACGCAACTGGTCAGCGCGGGTCAGGCGCTGGTCAAGCTGGATCCGACCGATGCGCAGGTGAACCTGTCGAAGGCGAAGAGTGCGCTTGCAAATGCCGTGCGCCAGGTGCGACAGCAGACCGCGATGGCGTCGCAGTACGACGCCGGCATCGCTGCACGCCGACTCGATCTGTCACGCGCGCAAGCGGATCTGCAACGGCGCCAGCCGTTGCTCGCAGACAAGGCGATCGCGCCGGAAGAAGTCGCGCACGCACGCGAGGCCGTCGACACCGCAAAAACCGCGCTCGATCTCGCCATGCGTCAGGCGGAAGCTTCGCACGCCCTGGTCGACGGTACCGCGATCGGCGAGAACGCGTCCGTGCTGCAAGCCAAGGCAGCATTTCGCGAGGCATGGATCAACAACGAACGCAGCGCGATCGTCGCGCCGATCGGGGGCTATGTCGCCCAGCGCAGTGTGCAGGTCGGTTCGCATGTGCAGCCGGGCCAGGCACTGCTCACGGTGATTCCGCTGCACAACTTGTGGATCGATGCGAACTTCAAGGAAAGCCAGCTCGCGCACATCCGCATCGGGCAGCCCGTCAAGGTGGAAAGCGATCTCTACGGCGGCAACTTCGAATACAACGGCAAGGTCGTCGGCCTCGGCGCCGGTACGGGTTCCTCGTTTGCGCTGCTGCCGCCGCAGAATGCGTCGGGCAACTGGATCAAGGTCGTCCAACGCGTCACCGTGCGCGTCGAACTCGACCCCAAGCAACTGGAGAAATCACCGTTGCGCGTGGGGCTGTCGACGTCGGTCAACATCGACACGCACGATCGATCGGGCAGCGTGCTCGCGAGCGTGCCGGCCAACGCTGCTGTCGCACACACCGATGTCTACGAACGCGATTTCGCCAAAGCCGAAGCGGAAGCAGACGCAATTGTCGCGGCCAATCTTCCCGGCGCTCGCTGAGGCAGGACCATGGCTGCCAACCCCGGCGATCGCACGCCGCTGCCACCGCTGAAGGGAACGCCGCTTGCACTGCTGACGATAGCGGTGGCTTTCGCGACGTTCATGGAAGTGCTCGACATCACGATCGTCAACGTATCGGTGCCGCACATCGCCGGCAGTCTCGGCGTGAGTCCGCAGGAAGGCACGTGGGCAATCAGTTCGTATTCGCTGGCGAGCGCGATCATGCAACCGCTGAGCGGCTGGATCTCGCGCCAGTTCGGTGAAGTGCGCAGTTTCTGCGTATCGGCGCTGCTGTTCGTATTGATGTCGATCCTGTGCGGCTTCGCGACGAGTATGCCGATGCTCGTCATCGGGCGCCTGCTGCAGGGTGCAGGCTCCGGGCCGATGGTTGCGCTCAGCCTGAGTCTGCTGCTCAACAACTATCCGAACGAGAAGAAGGGCCTCGCCCTCGCGTTGTGGGCGATGACGGTCGTGGTCGCACCGATTTTCGGCCCGATTCTCGGCGGCTATCTCACCGACAACTACTCGTGGCCGTGGATTTTCTACATCAACGTGCCGGTTGGCCTGCTCGCCGTTCTCATCACCTGGACGCTGCTGCGCCATCGCGAGTCGACGATCGTGAAGACGCCGATCGACACCATCGGTCTCGTGCTACTCGTGCTTGGTGTGGGCTGCCTGCAGTTCATGCTCGACAACGGCAACGACAAGGACTGGTTCTCGTCCACGTTCATCGTGACATTGTTCATCATCGCGATCGTCAGCCTCGTTTTCTTCGTCGCATGGGAATTGACCGAACGCCAGCCCATCGTCGACCTGACGCTGTTCCGAAAACGCAACTTCACCGTCGGCGTCACCGCGATGTCGTTCGGCATGGTCGGATTCTTCGGCATCAACGTGGTCTATCCGTTGTGGCTGCAGACGGTGCTCGGCTACACGGCTTCGTGGGCTGGATACGCAACCGCGCCGGTCGGCATCCTCGCGTTCCTGATGTCGCCGATCATCGGCCGCAATATCCAGAAACTCGAATTGCGTTCGGTGGTCACGTTCGCGTTTCTCGTATTCGCGTTCACCTCGTACTGGTTCGCGAGCTTCCCGGACAACGCAGCGTTCAACCAGTTGATCTGGCCGCGCTTCATCATGGGCATCGGCATTCCCTGCTTCTTCATTCCGCTGAACCAGATTTTCCTGTCCGGCCTCGAGCCACACCAGATCGCATCGGCATCCGGCGTGGCGAACTTCTGCCGCACGCTCGCGGCAAGCGTGTCGACCGCCGTCACGGTGACCGTGTGGCAGCATCGCGGCGAATACCATCACACGGTGCTCGCGGAGCACGTGAATGCCACGAGCCCCGCCGCGATGGATTACATCAATGGACTCAGCGCACTCGGCGGACCGGCCGCTCGCGGATGGAGCATCATCGATGCGCTCGTCACGCGACAAGGACTCACGCTGGCAGTGAACGATGTGTTCCTGATGTGCACGGTGCTGTTTCTCGCGATGATCCCGGTGGTGTGGTTCGCGAAACCGCCGTTTGGAAACGTGGCTGCGGGCGCCGGACACTAAGCATCGCTCCCAATCGCCCCGGCATTGCGACCCACAGGGATGTGG
>JBDSBK010000171.1:0-3447 GCA_039921645.1 Dokdonella sp. | reverse complement strand
GTGCTGCCGAGTGCGAGGTATGGAATCGCGAGCTGAGTTTCTCCAAAACCGTCGAAGCGCATGACGCTTCCGCGTTCGCGACGCATCTCCACAGCGGCACCGTGTTCGGTGCGGGCAGTCCGGCGCCAGTGCGCGGTCGTGCAGCCGTCGTCGAGGGCTGGAAGGAAATCATCGAAGGCAAGAAGTTCTCGTTGCGCTGGCATCCTGGCTTCGTCTCGATAGGCGGAGATCCGAACATCGCGCTGTCATCCGGCCCGGCGTGGACGGAGGATCTCGATCCCAACACCAAGCAGCGATATTCGATCAGCAAGTACACCTCGACCTGGATCAAGGACAGCGACGGCCAATGGCGCGTGCTGTTTGACGGCGCAGGCGCACCGCCGAAGCCGGCGACGGCTGAAGACATCGCGAAACTGGTCGCGGCGCAAGCGGCGACGTGTCCGCGAGCCTGACGACGCGACGGCGCGATTCGCACTCCCTCGAACACTGCGCTGCGCGCGGTTGCTCGTGCCAGTCGTAGTCGCGCCGCTGACCGCACCCGCGTCGCGCGCGATGGCGGACGAATATTGGGAGCAGCTTCAGCCGCGATGTTCTTCAGAGGCCAAAGCGGTCGGGACAGCGACCCCTCATCGCGCTGCGAGCGTTCGGTGCCGCTCGCCGCACTCATGCCTCGACGATATCGCCCGCGCTACTGACGGTCGTAAACCATTGTCGTATTCGCCTCAAGACCCTTCGCCGTGGTCATCTTGCTGACCAGGGACAATGTTTTCCCGCCTGCGGAAACGGCGCGCGTTGTACTGCCGACCTCCTGGTCCTTGAGTCTCTGCTTCGACTCGATGGTGTTTGCGTCGATCCGTTTGGCGTTCAATGCGTCCAGTCGTCGTCGCCGACGCTTGCTTCAACTTCGCCGGCCACCAGGTGCGCACCTGGGCAGCGCACCGCGCAGACGAGCCTGCCACGACTACATCAGAACCCATCCCCATCGAAGTCGTCGCGGAAGATCGTATCGCCGTAACAGACTGTCGGCGTCGATACGAGCTTGCCGATCATCGAGAACGCGCCACCTTCCTGCACGGGCGCTGATGCAGACTTGGCTCTCGGAACCAGGTGGGCCTTGAGCACAAACGTATCGCCTCGCTGCGACTGATCGTTCTTCGACGCGAGCGATCCACTCACTTGCGGCGATGGCGGCGACGCCTGCGCGATGTTCGTCGCGCTGTACGCCGCCCAGATCGAGATCGCAATCGCACGGACCAGCCAACGACTTGAAGTAGAGTCCACCGGCGCGCTCATGTCACTGCGCCTTCGTGTTTTCGAGAGCATCCAGTCGTAGGCTCAACGTGTCGAGATCGCTGCGCAGGTGCGCGTTCTCCGCGCGCAAGGAAACGACCTCCGCATCGCGGTCGCGCGACGCGCGCGCCAGTTCCTGTACCGCGGCGACGGTGGTGATCAATGCCGGATTCGGATCGAGCGTCAGCACGCGCGGCTCGTCGTCCTTCGCGCCCGGTACGCGCACGTTCGTACGGCTGACCGCTTCCGGAAATACCTCCGCATAGTCCTGCGCAATGAAGCCCAGATAGGTCTGATCCGGCACATTGGCGGTCGCTGTGCGATACGCCGCGGTGTAGCGAAAACTCACCGGGTTGAGTTTCAGCAAGGTGTCGACGGCGCCTTCAATCGGCGCGATGTCCTGTTTCACGCGACGATCCGAAAACACCGACCACGCGCCGCCGCCGGGCTTTGCGGCGCTGCCGTAGACGGACAGATCGCCGGTCGAGCTGAGGTCGAAAATGCTGTTGCTCGGGTGCGTTGGGGTTGTCGTGTAGATATGCAGATTGCCGTTCGAGTCAACCTGAAAATCCCAACTCGCAATGGCTCCGTTGATCATTTCGAAGGACACCTGATCCGCGATCCCGCTCGGTCGCATGGCCAACGCCGAACCGAAGGACGCACTACCGAACAATCCGATGCCGCCCTTGGTAAAGGACATGAGGTTGTTCAGAGCGGAACCGTTGAACTGGTCGATAGTCAGTTGCGCATCGTTCGTCGTCGGGCCTTGCGAATTGCTCGTGCTGAACAGGATGCCACCGGTAAAGGCCTTCTGGCCCATGAAAATTTCGGAGACGTCGTTGCCGTTGCTCATGCTGGGATAGATCGACAATTCGGTACTCGACATCTTGGGCGCACCGTTGATCGCAACGCCACCGCCTGCCTGCACGATGAACTGGTTCGCGGCGGTGTCCTTGATCGCGTGTGCCGAGACCGGGTGGTCGCCCCACACGAACGAACCATCGAATGCGGTGCCCGCCGAATAGCCGCCAGCGAATGAGTTGGCGCCTTTGGCGGGGTCTGCGTAGCTGACCGCGGTGGAGCCATCGCCGCTGGTCGAATCGATCGCCGCCTTGGACATGGCCAGCGCATACTTCGATGCCGACACTTGCACGCGCGTGATGCCGCCGGCCTTGAGCAGGAGGTCCTGCGCGTCGGCCGTGCCCAGATAACTGCCGGCCGGATTGCCGCTGTTGCCATCGAGCGACCATGAACCCGGACAACCGCCGCCGACGTCCGGTACCGCGGCAGCGCGTTCGCTCAGCGCGATGAAATCGCCGGCGCCCGCCTTGCGCACCTTCACGGCGACATAAGACTGTACCGATGCATCGATCGATTGGCCGAAGTCGACATCGGTGCTGAAGCTGCCTTCGTGTACCGGCACGGCGTACAGCGTCATCGGTCCACCGATTACTCGGCCGCCGGTGGCTGCCGAGTACAGCGTCAACTCGATGTCGTAGCTGCCTTCGGCGGCATTGCCCGCGTCCTGCAGGTTGCCGTGATACGTAAAGGCGCCGGCGAGGGCAGGGGAGGCCAGACTTGCCAGCGCAGCGGCCAGTGCCGCGGAAAGCCACAACTGTTTCATGCAGAACCCCTCGTCGATGACAGCGGACGCGCCCTTGTCATGGACACAATACGTAAACCACCGCGGAAAGGGACAGAACGGCGTCGATCGACCGCCACAGCGGCGTCGAGCGGAGACCGCTGGCTCCTATAATCGCCACCTGCCTTCCGGAGACACGCGATGAACGCCTTCACCCGCAAAGACACCGCCCGAACGATTCGCGCCCCACGCGGCACCGAGCTTTCGTGCAAGAGCTGGCTCAGCGAAGCCGCGTTCCGCATGTTGCAGAACAACATCGATCCCGAGGTCGCCGAAAACCCGGCCGAGCTCGTGGTGTATGGCGGCATCGGTCGCGCCGCGCGCAACTGGGAATGCTTCGACGCGATCCTGCGTTCCCTGCGCGAGTTGAACGACGACGAGACCCTGCTGATCCAGTCCGGCAAGCCAGTCGGCGTGTTCCCCTCGCACAAGGACGCACCGCGCGTGCTGCTCGCCAACTCCAATCTGGTGCCGCACTGGGCAACCTGGGAACACTTCAACGAACTCGATAAGAA
>JBDSBK010000170.1:0-9694 GCA_039921645.1 Dokdonella sp. | reverse complement strand
CTGGTTGAAATGGGCATCTTCCTGTCGTTGCTGGTGCTCGGCTTCGTCTACGTGTGGAAGAAGGGAGCGCTGGAATGGGAATAATGCGATCCCCATGCGCAGGATCGGGCTTCCTGCCGCGATCTGCGCACAAACGGTCACGGCAGAGCCGCGCCACGTTTGTCGCGTCAAGCGCTTGCGCGCTTTTCGCGGCGGCACATCCATGTGCCGGTGACCTCGCGAGGACGAAATCATGAGTTTGGTCACCCGCATCAGTGAAACGATGCACAACCCGGCGCCCGTCAACGTCGTCGACGACATCCTGCGTCCCGGTGACGACAGCCCGCTGATGCAACGTGGCTTCGCGACGGCGCGCCTCGACGACCTCATCAACTGGGCGCGCACCGGTTCGATGTGGCCGATGACCTTCGGCCTGGCCTGCTGCGCAGTCGAGATGATGCATGCGGGCGCCGCACGACTCGATCTGGACCGCTACGGCGTGATCTTCCGTCCGAGTCCGCGTCAATCCGACGTGATGATCGTCGCGGGCACGCTCGTCAACAAGATGGCGCCGGCGTTGCGCAAGGTCTACGACCAGATGCCCGATCCGAAATGGGTCATCTCGATGGGTTCGTGCGCGAACGGCGGCGGCTACTACCACTATTCCTACGCGGTCGTGCGCGGTTGCGATCGCATCGTGCCGGTCGATATCTATGTGCCAGGTTGTCCGCCGACCGCGGAAGCGCTGATCCACGGCATTCTGCAGTTGCAGAAGAAGATCCGTCGCACCAACACGATTGCGCGCTGAGAGGCCACGGCATGAGCGACACCACCGCTGCAACCGCTGGCGCCGGCCACCAAACGTCTGCGTTCGCGCAGAAACTCGCTGTGAAGCTGGGCCAGGCCTTGGCCAGGCTCGATGAAACGCGTGGCGAGATCACGGTCGACGTTTTGCCGGAGAACTGGTTCGTCGTCGCGAAGATGCTGCGTGACGACATGGAGCTGCATTTCGAGCAGGCCATGGACCTGTGCGGTGTCGACTATCTGTCCTACGGCGATGTCGAATGGGATACCACGGACGTGTCGTCCGAGGGTTTCTCACGCGGCGTCGAAGGGGCGGGTCCAGGTCGTTTCAACTGGAACGACCGTCCGCGTCATCCGAATATTCCGCATCGCTTCGCCGTTGTCGTGCAGCTGCTTTCGATCAGGCACAACCACCGGGTTTGCCTGCGCACGCATTGCACGGACGACGACTTGCCGAGCGTTTCGTCGCTGATCGCGGTCTGGCCGAGCGTGGACTGGTTCGAGCGCGAGGCATTCGACCTTTACGGGATCATCTTCGAAGGCCATCCGGACCTGCGCCGAATCCTCACCGACTACGGATTCGTCGGTCATCCGTTCCGCAAGGATTTCCCGCTCATTGGCAACGTCGAAGTGCGATACGACCCCGAAAAGAAACGCGTTGTGTACGAGCCCGTGACCTCGGTCGAGCCGCGTGTACTGGTGCCGCGCACGATTCGCGACGATTCGCGCTACGAGCAGGCGGACGCGGAACGCAAGGCCGGAGTGAAGTAAGTCATGCAGGAAATCCGCAACTACACGATGAATTTCGGTCCGCAGCATCCCGCCGCGCATGGCGTGCTGCGCCTGGTGCTGGAGATGGACGGAGAGACGATCGTGCGCGCCGATCCGCATATCGGTCTGCTGCATCGCGCGACCGAGAAGCTGGCCGAGTCGAAGCCGTTCAACCAGTCGATCGGCTACATGGATCGCCTCGACTACGTATCGATGATGTGCAACGAGCACGCGTATGTGCGTGCGATCGAAAACCTGCTCGGCGTCGACGTGCCCGACCGCGCGCAGTGGATCCGCACGATGTTCGACGAGATCACGCGCATCCTGAATCATTTGATGTGGGTCGGTTCGAACGCACTCGATCTCGGCGCGATGGCGGTGTTCCTGTACGCGTTCCGCGAGCGCGAAGAGCTCATGGATTGCTACGAAGCGGTCAGCGGCGCGCGCATGCATGCGACCTACTACCGTCCCGGTGGCGTCTATCGCGACCTGCCGGAGCAGATGCCGAAGTACAACGAATCGAAGTGGCACAAGGGCAAGGACCTCGATCGCCTGAACAACTGGCGCGGCGGTTCGATGCTCGACTTCCTCGATGCGTTCTGCGCCGATTTCCCGCGCCGCGTCGACGAATACGAGGAGCTGCTCACCGGCAACCGCATCTGGAAACAGCGCACGGTCGACATCGGCATCATTCCACCCGAGCAAGCGCTGGCGTGGGGCATGTCGGGCCCGATGCTGCGCGGCTCCGGCATCGAGTGGGATCTGCGCAAGAAGCAACCCTACGCGAAATACGCCGAAGTCGATTTCGATATTCCGGTAGGCGTCGCCGGCGATTGCTACGACCGTTACCTGGTGCGCGTCGAGGAGATGCGCCAGTCGAACCGCATCATCAAGCAATGCGTCGACTGGCTGCGTGCGAATCCGGGCCCGGTCATACTGAAGAATTTCAAGGTCGCGCCGCCGTCCCGTGTCGAGATGAAGGACGACATGGAAGCGCTGATCCATCATTTCAAATTGTTCACCGAAGGCTACTGCGTTCCGGCTGGCACAACCTATGCGGCAGTCGAGGCGCCGAAGGGCGAGTTCGGCATCTACCTCGTTTCCGACGGCGCGAACAAGCCGTTCCGCCTGAAGTGTCGTGCACCCAGCTTTGTGCATCTGTCGTCGATGGACGCGATCGTGCGTGGCCATATGCTGCCCGATGTGGTTGCGATGATCGGTACGTACGATGTCGTGTTTGGAGAGGTTGATCGATGAAGGCGACCGGCAACTACGAAGCGGTCAAGGACGTCGATCCGCAGATCGCGTTGAACGCGCATACGCGCGAACACATCGATCACTGGGTCGCGAAATTTCCGCCCGATCGCAAGCGCTCGGCGTTGATCCAGGGGTTGTGGGCAGCGCAGGAGCAGAACAGCGGTCATCTCACCGACGAGCTGATCACCGCAGTCACAAAGTACCTCGGCCTGCCGCAAGTCTGGGGTTACGAGGTTGCGACGTTCTACTCGATGTTCGAGACGCAACCGGTCGGTCGCAGCAACGTTGCGATCTGCACGAATATTTCCTGCTGGCTCAATGGTGCCGAAGACATCGTGCGCCATTGCGAAAAGAAGTACGGCATCAAGCTCGGCGAGAGCAGCGCGGATGGCCGCATCTACCTCAAGCGCGAGGAAGAATGCCTGGCTGCGTGCTGCGGCGCGCCGATGATGGTCGTCAATGGTCACTACCACGAGAACCTGACGCTCACGAAAGTGGACCAGATTCTCGACGGACTCGGGTAAATACCAATGGCATACGGTCCCGCACCGCAGGAACACCAGGTTGTCTACACGACACTGCATTTCGAGCAGCCGTGGACGCTGGACAATTATTTGAAGGTCGATGGCTACAAGGCATGGAAGAAAATCCTCGCCGAAAAGACCGACCCGGCCGCGATCATCGACGAGCTCAAGAAGAGCGCGCTGCGCGGGCGTGGCGGTGCCGGGTTTCCGACAGGTTTGAAGTGGTCGTTCATGCCCAAGGGCACGATGCAGAAGTACATCCTGTGCAACTCCGATGAATCGGAGCCGGGTACCTGCAAGGATCGCGACATCCTGCGCTTCAATCCGCATTCGGTGATCGAAGGCCTCGCGATCGCGTGCTACGCGACGGGTTCGACGGTTGCCTACAATTACTTGCGCGGCGAATTCCACCATGAGCCGTTCGAGCACATCGAACTTGCGTTGAAGGATGCGTACGCCGCCGGCCTGCTCGGCAAGAACATCATGGGCAGCGGCGTCGACGTCGATATACACAACGCGCTCGGTGCCGGCGCGTACATCTGCGGCGAAGAAACCGCGCTGATGGAATCGCTCGAAGGCAAGAAGGGGCAGCCGCGCTTCAAACCGCCGTTTCCGGCGAATTTCGGCTTGTACGGCAAGCCGACGACGATCAACAACACCGAAACCTATGCCTCGGTGCCGACGATCCTCAACAAGGGCGCTGACTGGTTCCTCAATGTCGGCAAGCCGAACAATGGTGGTCCGAAGATCTTTTCCGTGTCCGGCCATGTCAACAAGCCGGGCAATTACGAGATCAAGCTCGGCACGCCGTTTTCGGAACTGCTTGCGATGGCCGGTGGCGTACGCAACGGCCACACATTGAAAGCGGTAATCCCGGGTGGTTCGTCGATGCCGGTGCTGCCGGCGGAAACGATGATGGCCTTGACCATGGACTATGACGCGATCCAGAAGGCCGGTTCCGGCCTTGGTTCGGGCGCGGTCGTCGTGATGGACGAGACGACTTGCATGGTGCGCGCAACGCAGCGCATCGCGCGTTTCTACTACGCCGAATCCTGCGGGCAGTGCACGCCTTGCCGCGAAGGCACTGGCTGGATGTACCGCATGCTGACGCGCATCGTCGACGGCAAGGCGGAACTTGCTGACCTCGACATCCTCAAGCAAGCCGCGGGCCAGATCGAAGGCCATACGATCTGTGCGTTCGGCGAAGCCGCCGCATGGCCGGTGCAGGGAATGCTCCGTCACTACTGGAGCGAGTTCGAATACTTCATCAAGAACGGTCGCTCAATTGTCGATGCGAAACTTGGAGTTGCCGCATGAGCGCGCAGCCCGCGGTCCCCGCGGTTCCGCCTGATCACGTCACTGTGGAGATCGACGGCAGGTCGCTGGTCGTGCCGAAGAACTCGATGATCATCCAGGCCGCCGACAAGGCCGGCATTGCGATACCCCGTTTCTGCTACCACGAAAAATTGCCGATCGCCGCAAATTGCCGCATGTGCATGGTCGAAGTCGAATTGGGCGGACGGCCGATGCCGAAGCCACAACCGGCCTGCGCGACGCCGGTTGCCGATGGCATGAAGATCCAGACGCAATCCCAGCGCGCATTGTCCGCGCAGCGCAATGTGATGGAATTCCTGCTGATCAATCATCCGCTCGATTGCCCGATCTGCGATCAGGGCGGCGAGTGCGAATTGCAGGATCTGTCGATGGGCTACGGCCGATCGGTTTCGCGTTTCGTCGAACAAAAGCGCGTGGTGCCCGATGAAGACCTCGGACCGCTGGTCGAGACCGAGATGACGCGCTGCATCCAGTGCACGCGGTGCGTGCGCGTGATGGCGGATGTTGCCGGCACGTATGAACTGGGCGGCATGGAACGCGGCGAACGCCTGCAGATTGGCACCTACGTCGGCAAACCGCTGATGAGCGAGTTGTCGGGCAACGTGATCGACGTCTGTCCTGTCGGCGCATTGACCAACAAGCCATTCCGTTTCAAGGCGCGCGCGTGGGAGCTGCTCGCGCGCGAGTCGATCGGTTACCACGACGCGCTCGGTTCGAATCTGTGGCTGCATACGCGCCGCGGTGAGGCATTGCGTGCGGTACCGCGCGACAACGAAGCGATCAACGAATGCTGGCTGTCCGATCGCGATCGTTATTCGAATGACGCCCTGCGCGCAGCCGACCGCGCACTGACGCCGATGGTTCGCAGGAACGGCGAACTGGTCGAGACGAGCTGGGCGGATGCCCTCGCATTTGCTGCCGATCGCCTGCGCGGCGCTGGCGGCGATATCGGCGCGTTGGTCGCGCCGCTGACCTCGAGTGAGGAAGGCCATCTGTTGGGCAAACTGTTGCGCGCGCTCGGCAGCGACAACATCGATCACCGCCTGCGGATGCTCGATGGTGCCGATGCGCCGGCCGCCGCTCCGTTCGAGATGGCAGTCGCCGACATCGAGAAAGCGAACGCGATCCTGCTGATCGGTTGCAATCCGCGCCACGAAATCCCGCTGCTCAACCATCGCATCCGCAAGGCGGTGAGCCGCGGCGCAAAGGTGTACGCGCTCAATCCGCTCGACTTCGATTTCAATTTCGAGCTTGCCGGAAAGGTCATCGCGACACCGCAGGCGCTGGTGGATGCCGCTCTCAAGCTGGCCAAGGCAGCCAGCGACACCGGGCGCCTGCCGGAATCTTCCGCGCTGGCGCAGGCGATCGCGCCTTTGGCTGCCGATGACGCGACAGCGAACTGGATCAAGCAGATCACCGAGGCGACGGCGTCGGTCGTGATCGTTGGAGAGTCGACCGTGCTGCACCCGGCTGCATCACGTGTGCGCTCAGCAGCGCGTTTCATCGCGAAGGCAACGAACTCGGCCTACGACGAAATTCCGGCCGGTGCGAATGCGATCGGGCTTTCGCGTGCGGGTGCGCAGCCGCGCGCAGGCGGTCGGGACGCTGCAGCGATGCTGGCGACTCCTCCGAAGCATCTGGTCGTCTATCACGCAGGCTCGCAGGATACATCCGCGCCAGCGGCGTTCGATCACGCGCGAAGCAATGCCGAATTCCACCTCTATATCGGCGCGTATGCATGTGCCGGGGTTCGTCGCACAGCGCATGTCGTGCTGCCGATCGGTCTGCCACCGGAAACCGACGGCAGCTACACGAATCTCGACGGGGCCGTACAGGTACTCGCAGCGGCGACAAAGCTGCCAGGCGATGCGCGCCCGGGCTGGAAAGTGCTGCGCGCGCTCGGATCCGCTCTCGCGCTCGACGGTTTCGATTTCACCGAGATGGGTGAGGTGCGCGCGCAGATGGCGACGGTGAATGCCGCCACGTCAGCGTCGCCGCCAAAGGACATCGCGGCTGAAGCCGTTGCCGCACAGAGCCCGCAGCTCGGAAAGCTGGTGCGCATCACGACGACGGCGATCTACAAAGCCGATGCGGTATTGCGCCGCTCGCCTGCGCTGCAGGCGCATCCGCTGACGCGCGCTGTCTGCGTGACGCTGCACCCGGAAGATGCGCTCGCGCTTGGACTGGGCAACGGCGCGCAGGCGCAGGTCTCCGGCGTCGCCTTGCCGGTCGAACTGTCGACGCGCGTGCCGCGCGGCGGTGCCTGGATCGAAGCCGGTCATTCCGCGACCGCAGCCCTGCCGCCGCAGGGTGCGGCCCTCGACATCGTGAAGGTCTGACGACGACATGGACTCGATCATCGCCGCCTTCCACTGGTTCACCACCACGTTCCCGACCCTGTCGATGGCGATAGGCCTGCTGCTGTTCCCGCTGCTGCCGCTGATCATCGGCGTGGCGATGTACGTGTGGTGGGAGCGCAAGGTCATCGGCTGGATGCACGTGCGCATGGGACCGAACAAGGTGGGACCGTTCGGCCTCGCGCAGACCTTCGCGGACGTGTTCAAGTTGCTGCTGAAGGAAGTCATCTATCCGACGAACTCGAACAAGACTTTGTTCCTGCTCGCGCCGTTGTGGGCTCTGATCCCCTCGTTCGCCGCGTGGGCGGTAGTGCCGTTTGCACCGCACAAGGCGTGGTCGGATGCGAATGCGGGTCTGCTGTTCCTGCTCGCGATGACGTCGATGGGCGTGTACGGCATCATCCTTGCCGGCTGGGCGTCCAACTCCCGCTACGCGATGCTGGGTGCGATGCGTTCGGCGGCGCAGGTGGTCTCCTACGAAATCGCGATGGGTTTTTCCCTCGTCAGTGTGCTGATTCTCGCGGGCAGCCTCAATCTTTCCGATATCGTGATTGCCCAATCCGGTGCGAAGGGTTTGTTCGACTGGTTCTGGCTTCCGCTGCTGCCGATGTTCATCATCTACTTCGTATCCGGCGTCGCGGAAACCAATCGTGCGCCGTTCGACGTGGCCGAAGGCGAGTCGGAGATCGTTGCGGGGTTCCACGTCGAGTATTCGGGCGCGCCGTTTGCGGTGTTCTTCCTGACCGAATACGCGAACATGATCCTGATTTCGTTCCTCGCACCGATCCTGTTCCTCGGCGGTTGGCTGTCACCGTTTCCGCAAAGCTGGGGTTTGCTCGGCGAACCGGGCTGGTGGTGGCTTTGTGCCAAGGCATTCTTTTTCGCGACGACGTACATCTGGTTCCGCGCGAGCTTCCCACGTTACCGCTATGACCAGATCATGCGGCTCGGCTGGAAGGTCTTCATCCCGATCACGATCGTATGGGTCTTCGTGGCGGGCTGCATGAAATATTTCGGCTGGGTCACGGCGGGCGCCTGAGGCATATCGAGTCATGAATCGAGTCACCAGCTATCTGAAAAGCCTCTTGCTGCTGGAGCTGTTCGCCGGCCTGTGGCTGACGTTCAAGTATCTGTGGCGCCCGAAATACACGGTGCGCTATCCGATGGAGCACATCCCGAAGTCGAACCGCTTTCGTGGTCTGCATGCGCTGCGCCGCTATCCGAACGGCGAAGAGCGCTGCATCGCGTGCAAGCTGTGCGAGGCGGTGTGCCCGGCGCTCGCGATCACCATCGATTCGGCACCGCGCGAAGACGGCACGCGCCGCACGACCCGCTACGACATCGACCTGTTCAAGTGCATTTATTGCGGGTTCTGCGAGGAAAGCTGCCCGGTCGATTCGATTGTCGAGACTTCGATCCACGAATACCACTTCGAAAAACGTGGCGAGAACATCGTGACGAAAATGCAGCTGCTCGCGATCGGCGATCGCTTCGAGCAGCAGATTGCGGCGGATCGGGCGCAGGATGCGGCGTTCCGATGATCGGCATGTGCAATCAAAGTGACCATCGCGACGGATTTTCCGATCGGGCGATTGCGGGAGCAACTTTAGCCGCGATCCCCCCCAAGTCGGCACGCATCGCGGCTGAAGCCGCTCCCACAATGGTTGGCGTGCACCGCGCGACTGTGGCGAAAGGAGCAACCGCAACATGAGTTTCCAACTGATCTGCTTCTACGCATTCGCTGCCATCACCGTCGGCGCGGCGCTCGCCGTGATCTCGGTGCGCAGTCCCGTGCACGCGGCGTTGAGCCTCGTGCTCACGTTCTTTTCGACCGCCTGCGTGTGGTTGCTCGCCGATGCGGAATTCCTTGCCATTGCGTTGGTGCTGGTCTATGTCGGCGCGGTGATGGTCCTTTTTCTGTTCGTCGTCATGATGCTCGATCTCGACCTGGATCCTCTGCGCGAAGGCTTCGTGCGCGCGTTGCCGGTAGGGCTCGCAGTGGCGATCATCATGCTGATCGAGATGCTCGCCCTGATCGGCGTGCGCGCGATGCAGGTGGCTGCACCCGTGGAGCCTGCGGCGGCTGCCGGCATGTCGAACACGACCTGGCTTGCGAATGCGCTGTTCACCCAATACATGCTGCCGTTCGAAGTTGCCGCATTGATTCTGACGGTCGCGATCGTCGCCGCGATTCCACTGACCCTGCGCCATCGCATCGGCACGAAGACGCAGAATCCGGCACGTCAGGTCGAGGTACGGGCGCGCGATCGCGTCCGCATCGTGAAAATGGCCTCGGAAAAACCCGTCGTCACGAAGCCGGAGTCTGCGCCATGATCACGCTCGCCCACTTCCTGACCTTAGGCGCAATCCTGTTCTGCGTTGCGGTCGCTGGGATATTCATCAATCGCAAGAATGTCATCACGTTGTTGATGGCGATCGAGTTGATGCTCCTTGCAGTGAACACGAATTTCGTCGCGTTTTCGCGCTATCTCGGCGATCCCGGCGGGCAGGTCTTCGTGTTCTTCATCCTCACCGTCGCCGCGGCCGAATCCGCGATCGGTCTCGCGATCCTGGTCGTGTTGTTCCGCAATCGCGCGACGATCAACGTCACCGAAATCGACAGCTTGAAGGGTTGACCGATGCAGCTCTCGCAAACCCTTCTTCTAC
>JBDSBK010000169.1:0-10668 GCA_039921645.1 Dokdonella sp. | reverse complement strand
CCAATCGGCATCCCTGTATACTTCGCTGCTGAAGGCCCGTGCGAATGCTCCAACGCCGAGCCCGGGCTGCTGGGGGATGCTGGGAATGAGTCCGACGGATTTTCTATTGCTGTATCAGCAATTGGGGCTGCGCCCGGATTCCAGCGTCGAGGAGTTGAAGCTTGCTTACCGTAGACGCGTTGCTGCTCTGCATCCTGATCGCCAATGCGCCACGAATACCGTCAACGTCGAACTGGCACGTGAGCGATTGCAGCAGCTGACGGCTTTGTATGGCTCGGTGACTGCGTTTCATCGTCGGCACGGCCGCTTGCCGGGCGCCAGCATTGCGCCCCAGCCTGCTTTGGCCGCGGCGATTCTTGCGCCCGCGACGACCCGTCGACGGCGGACCGGGCAAATTCTGCTGGTGGCCGTCGGCAGCGCACTTTCGGTCTTGGCGACCGTGGTGTGGCTATGGCCGGATTTTGCCGACGACGGCGGCGCCAGTGGGCCCAATGAAAGGTCGCGGGCGGCGCAAGCGACGCTTGAGCCAGCGACGGGCACCGACCCTGAGCTCACGCTCCAGCTGGGCATGCTCAAGGACGACGTCTTGAGCATCGAAAAAGAGCCGATTGCACGCGGTGACGATCGCTGGGACTACGGTCCCTCGTGGATCGCGTTCGAGCGAGGCAAGGTGAGCGGTTGGTACAGCTCGCCGTTGCGCCCGCTGCAACGGGCGACCACGCGTCCGCCACCACGATCGATCGAGCACACCGGACGCACTGGCGCGTCGCTATCCGCGCGATTCTTCGACAACCTTGTTTGATGCCGCGCCGTCGAACGGGTCCGCGCGCGGCGCTTGCGTAGCAGATTCGACTGGTTGCCGGCGCACGCGCAGAAACGGCCTTTCGATCAGGTAATACGACAAAAGTGCCGCGCCGCAGGCGAGCAGGATATTGACGGGGAAGTTCGTCGCCCACGTATCCATATGGCGATTGAGGAACGGCTGCTGCCACAGATAGAGGGAATAGCTCAGGGTGCCGACAAAAACCAGCGGCCGCCAATTGAGGATGCGCCACGCCAGCGTACCGCTGCAGCGCGTGCTCGACTCGATGAGCATGGTCATTGCGATCAGCATCCACGGCCATGCCAGCACGTCGACGATCGTATGGCCGCTGCGCCAATGGTTGACCGCAATGATCAGTGCCAGAAGTGACCACCGCCACGGCGTTGCCGTGATGCGCAGATACATGCCGTTCTGTAACAGGGCCGGTCGCAACAACGCAAACGCGCAGCCAATTGCGATGGCATCCGCAACCGCGGGAAAGATCTCCAGGTCGCGGTAGGGCCCGCTCGGGAACGCGAGATGCATTGCAAGCCGCACCAGCGGCGCCGCGGCGAATGCCACCGCGGCCGCCAACAGCGCATGGCGTTCCTTCACGAACACGAATACGAACGGCCACAGCAGATAGAACTGCTCCTCCACCGACAGCGACCACAAATGGCCGAACTGCCAAGGGCGCGACACGTCGTAGTTGACGAGGTACGTCGCGGCAAAAAACGCGTCGCGGCCGCCGACCTCCACCCAACCCAGGGCGGCGGCCAGCAGGATCGCGAGCAGAAAGGCATAGGCTGCCGGCAAGATGCGTCGCGCGCGACGCCAATAGAAACCGCGCAACGAAACCGCACCGGTTTGACGTCGCTCCTCCATCAGCAGCGACGTGATGAGAAAGCCCGAAATGATGAAGAAGACGTTGACCCCGAAATTGGCGAGATCTCCGAGCATCTTCGCTGGTTCCAGCGCGTGCGGAAAGCCATGGGTCCCTGCCAGGTGGCCCTGCAGAACCAACGCAATGGAGCACGCGCGCAGCCCGTCCAACGAGGAAATCCTGCCCGACGCCATCTTGACCGCCCCCTGCCCAATATCCGGATGCCCGTAGTCCTGCTGTCGTGGACTGCGGCGACTTCGTACGGACCGCCGCCGCACGAGCAACGGCGCGCATTGTAGGGGTGAATCGCGGCCTCAAACTCCACCAGGCGTGACAATTTCTTCTCGCGTCGATCTACCCTGCGCTTCGTCCTTCGCGGCGGCGGGTCATACCGCTGCAGCCCGTTGCATGGGGACCACGGCCGTGATCGTCGATAAGCCCCTCCCGATGATCGGCGCGGAATCAAATCGAGGCACTTCCAATGCGACTAAACGTCGGCGTGGAAGCGATTGCCCCAGCGGCATTCCTCTTCTAACCATTGTTGCGCCGGATAGGGGTTTCTTTCATGATACGCGGCATGCGGAAATGGGTCCGCAGGCACGCACAATTTCGCGGTCCGCCCGTGAAACGCCGCGCACCGTCCGCCCTGCCGGCTTGCTCTCGTTTTCGAATGAATGATCCGTTGCAGGTTGATCTCCTATTGCATTCCCGCGACCAGCCGGGCGTTGCCAGATGGCAATCGCGGTGATGGCGCACGGATGCAACCGTACTTCGGAAAATTTCGAGAAATGCCGCGTCGCGCGGCGGCGACTTCCATGTCGCGGAAGTCCTTGTCACGAATTTCGGATACATCAGGGTACCCATGCGCCTTCGAGACATCCGGCATGGCGCACACGCCCAAGCACTCACTTTGCACTGAACCCACTTTCGCAGGAACCCGGAGACTATGACGACACGCGGTAGCGCCAGCACGAACGGCATGGTCGCCAGGACCGCGACCATCGCGGCGGAGGTAGCGGCCGTTCACGCCGCCGCTGTCGATGCAGGGAACCGATTTCCGCACGAGACGTTTGCAGCGCTCAAGGAAGCCCGACTGTTGTCTGCGGCAGCGCCTAAAATCTACGGCGGCGAAGGCGCGAGCATGCTCGAACTGTCGATGCAGTGCGCAAAGCTGGCGCAGGGCTGCGGGTCCTCGGGAATGGTGCTCGCGATGCATCACATCCAGGTGGCCTGCCTCGCTCGGCACGGCCAGGACTCGGCCTACTTCCAGCGCTATCTGCGCGAGAACGTGGTCGAGAAGCAGGAACTGATCGCCTCGATCACGTCCGAAAACGGCACCTTCGGCGATACCCGTTCGAGCGTTTGTGCGGTGGCGGTCGACGGCGACGCGATGTCGCTGGAAAAGGACGCGACCACCGTGTCCTACGGCGCCCACGCCGATGCTCAACTCGTCACCTGTCGGCGCGTGGCCGATGCCGCCGCGAGCGACCAGGTGCTGGTCCTGTTCGAGAAAGGGTCCTACACCCTCGACCAGAACGGCACCTGGGACACGCTCGGCATGCGCGGCACCTGTAGTCCTGGCGCGAAATTCTCCGGACGCGGGCAGGCCGAGCAGATCCTGCCCGGTCCCTACGCCGATTCTTCGGCGCAGACGATGGTTCCCTACTCGCACATCCTGTGGTCGGCGCTGTGGTCGGGCATCGTGTCGGATGCCATCGGTCGCGCTGCGGAGTTCGTGCGCGGCGCCGCGCGGCGCAGCCCGGGTACGGTCCCGCCCAATGCAGCCCGCCTCGCGCGCGCGCACGTCGAGCTGCAGGCAATGCGTCACAACTGGCAGTCCTGCGCGATCGAGTTCGATGAGCTGACTGCAACGGATGATCGTGCCGCGCGCGAGGAACTCGGCACCATGGCGTGGGCACTGAAGATGAACCAGCTCAAGGTGGCCTGTTCGGAGATTGCGCCGCGGCTCTGCCACGAAGCACTGCAGATCATCGGCATCATGGGCTACAAGAACGATTCCCCCTTCAGCGTGGGTCGCCACTACCGCGATGTGTTGTCCGCCGCTCTGATGGTGTCGAACGAACGCATCGTCGGCAAAAGCGCCTCGATGCTGCTCGTCTTCAAGGATGCCTGAGACATGTCCGCGACCGAATACGACGCCGCCAAATTCCACGCAGGCCTGGTCAAGCATGGCCTGATCGTCCCGGTCGGCGTGCCTGGCATTTTTGGCCGTAACCACGTTTTCGAGGACGTGCTCGAACGCTTCAACACGCTGGTGACCAGCCTCGCCAAAGACGATGGAGCGGAATACTTCGTGTTCCCGCCGGCAATCGACCGCAAGGTGCTGGAGAAGTCCGACTACATGGACAGCTTCCCGAACCTCGCGGGTACCGTCTTCAGCTTCAAGGGCAAGGAACTCACCGCACGCCAGCTCAGCGAAGCGATCCATGCGGGCGAGCCGTGGGATGGCTTCCAGAGCATGACCGACGTCGTGCTCAACCCGGCCGCGTGCTACCCGATCTATCCGAGTTTCAGTGGCGTCGTGCCGGCCGAGGGTCGTCTTGTCACGATGTTCAACTGGGTATTCCGCAACGAGCCTTCGCTCGAACCCACGCGCATGCAGTCGTTTCGCGTGCGCGAATTCGTGCGCTGCGGAACGGCCGAGCAGGTGGTCGAGTGGCGCGACATGTGGCTCAAGCGCGGCCTTTCCCTGCTGGAATCGCTCGGCCTTCCGGTGCAGGCGGAAGTCGCATCCGATCCTTTCTTCGGCAAGGGCGGCAAGATGCTCGCGACGTCGCAGAAGGAACAGCAGCTCAAATTCGAAGTGCTCGTTCCGGTGATATCGAAGGACAATCCAACCGCGGTCTGCTCGTTCAACTACCACCAGGAACACTTCGGCGAAGCCTTCGAGATTCGTACCGAAGACGGCAAGGTCGCGAACACCGCGTGCCTCGGCTTCGGTCTGGAGCGCCTGGTGATGGCACTGTTCCAGACCCATGGCTTCGATCCTGGCGCATGGCCTTCGGCAGTGCGCGCCAAGCTCTGGCCTTGATCTTCGAGAGCCTGCTGTCGTGAACGTACTGGGTCTCGATGCGGCGAACTATCCGCGCCACATGCTGCACGCGGAAGATCGCGTCTGGGTGGAAAAGAACTGCTACGTCGATGTCTGGATCGAGCTCGTGCATGCGCTCGGGTGCGAACCGCTGGCGATGCTGGGGTTTGTCGTCGCGATCGATTTCGAGGGCGACCAGTGGACGTTCTACAAGCCGCCGCACGACGAATTGCGCGAGCTCTACGGTATCGACGTGCAGGAGCTCAACTGCTGGCGTCCGCTGCTGGAGCACGCGGTCGAACATCTCGGCGCCGGCAAACTGATCTCCACCGAAGCCGATGCTTGGTGGCTGCCCGACACGGCCGGCACCGACTATCGCACCCAGCACACCAAGTCGACGATCGTGCTCGCCGACCTCGATGTCGATGCGCGACGCCTCGGCTACTTTCACAACGCGGGCTATTTCACGCTGGAAGGCGAAGACTTCGAGCGCACATTCAGAATCGACGTGCCGCACGATCCCGCCTTCATGCCGCTGTTTGCCGAGGTGGTACGCGTCGACCGCGCCCTCCGGCGACCGCAGGCCGAGTTGCAGGCGATGGCGTCGCGCATTCTGGCAAAGCACGCGCAACGGATGCCGCTCGACAACCCGGTCGCACGCTTTGCACGGCGGTTCCAGCAGGATCTGCCGATGCTGCAGGATCGTGGTCTTGCGCACTATCACGCATGGGCCTTCGCGACGGTGCGCCAGCTCGGTTCGGCAGCCGAACTGGCCGCGCTCCACCTGCGCTGGCTGGACGCGGAACGGTTTGGCCACGCGGCCGATGCCTACGACCGGATATCGAACGGAGCGAAGGCCTTTATCCTGAAGGCGGCGCGCGCCGTGAATGCGAAACGCGCGTTCGATACCACGGCCATTTTCGACGAGTGGGCCGCGCACTGGCAGCTCGCCAGAACGGCGCTGGCCAACGCAGGCTAGGGTCGGCTATGGCAGAATTGTCGCCTGCGCCGCGGCTTCGCGTCGGCATCGATCTGGTGCAGATCAGTCGCATCGTCGAGTCGATGCAGACGTTCGGAGAACGTTTCCTGCGCCGTGTATTCACCGAGGACGAAATCCGTTACGCGCAGTCTTCGCCGGCGTGCACCGGAGAGCGCCTCGCGGCCCGGTTTGCGGCGAAGGAAGCGGCGCGGAAGGCATTGGCGCTGGAGGGGATGGGTTGGCGCGACATCGAAGTGCGGCGGCTTGCGAATGGCGCTTGCGAACTGGTGTTGCACGGGGCGGCACGCGAAGCGACGGGCAAGGCCCAACTCGCGCTGTCGATGAGCCATGACGGGGATCAGGCAACAGCAGTGGTGATCATTTATGAGTAGTGCGAACAAGATCCGCAACATCCTCAAGGAACACGGCCGCCTGGCCAAGGATGCGGAAACCCTCGCCGACGATGCCGACCTTTACCAGGCCGGCATGACGTCGCATGCGAGCGTCAACGTCATGCTCGCGCTGGAGGGCGAGTTCGATGTCGAATTTCCGGACAACATGCTCAAGCGCAGCGTGTTTGAAAGCATCTCCGCGATAGCAACAGCGGTGGATGAGTTGACCGCAGGCCGCGCATGAACCGGGGCCGATGCGTCGAGGAAAATCGACGCATCGCGCTCGTTGATGGCTGGCAGGTCGCATCCGCACCGGCCGGCTCTACGCTCGAACAACGGGAGCAGCTCGACTGGCTGCCCGCAACCGTCCCCGGCACCGCGGCGGCCGCGCTGCGCGCTGCACAGGCATGGAGCTGGGACGAACCACGCAAACTGGATGCCGAGGATTTCTGGTGGCGTGCGCGCATCAGCGGCGATGCCGGATCCGCGATCCTCGGTCTGGACGGCATTGCGACACTGGCGGATGTCTGGCTCGACGGTCAGCACGTGCTCGCCAGCGACAACATGTTCATGGCGCACGAGGTGCCGATCGAACTGCGCGGGGAGCACGAGCTGGTGATCCGTTGTCGCGCGCTCGCGCCTGAACTCGCGATCAAGCGCCCGCGGCCGCGCTGGCGCGTGCCGATGCTCGAACATCCGCAATTGCGCTGGATACGCACGACCCTGCTCGGACGCACGCCGGGCTGGTCGCCACCGTGTCCGGCGATCGGTCCATGGCGTCCGGTCTGGATCGAGTACCGCTCGTTGCAGATCGGAAAGATCGATCTGCATTCGCAGCTCAAACGCACCGATTCCGGCAACACGGGCGTTCTCGAAATCAGCGCTGCACTCGACGCGCGCGTGGAACGCGCCAATCTGATCGTCGAACGTGGCACCGAACGCGTCGAGGCTCCACTCGAGTTGCGCGACGAGCGTTGGTGCGGCGCCGCTGCCGTTGCATCGCCGCAGCTATGGTGGCCGCACACGCACGGCACGCCCGCACTCTATGCCGTGTCGCTCCAGGTGCAGCACGGCGGCCGCACGTCCTTTATTGATCTCGGCCGAACCGGCTTCCGCATCATCGAAATCGATCGCGGCGATGGCGATGATTTCCATGTGCGCGTCAACGGCGTGTCGGTGTTCTGCCGCGGCGCGTGCTGGACGCCGCTGGATGTGGTCACGCTGGCAGCATCGCCGCAGGCGTATCGCGATGCCGTCGCGCAAGTGCGCGATGCGGGCATGAACATGCTGCGAGTCGGCGGCACGATGGTCTACGAAGACGACGCGTTCTACGACGCCGCCGACGAACACGGCGTGCTGGTGTGGCAGGACCTCATGTTCGCCAACATGGATTACCCGGACGACGCGGCGTTCACTGCGAGCGTCACGCGCGAGGTCGACCAGCAGCTCGCCCGCTGGCAGGCACGCGCCTGTATCGCGCTCGTTTGCGGCAACAGTGAAGTGGAGCAGCAGGCCGCAATGGGTGGCGCCGGACGCGAACGCTGGGCAGCACCGCTGTTCCACGACGTGCTCGCCACACGCGTGTGCGCCGCCGACATTGCGTACGTACCTTCGAGCACGCATGGCGGTGCATTCCCGCATGCCGCGAATGCCGGGCCCGCTTCGTATTACGGTGTCGGCGCTTACATGCGCCCGCTCGAGGACGCACGCCGGGCCGAGGTCCGCTTCGCTTCCGAATGCCTCGCGTTCGCGAACGTCCCGCTCGAGAGCGGGCTGCCGGGTGGCGCATCGCTGCGCGTCCACCACGCTCTGTGGAAAGCGCGCTCGCCGCGCGATCTCGGCGCAGGCTGGGACTTCGACGATGTGCGCGATCACTACCTCGAGCGACTCTACCGGCTCGATCCGGTGGCGCTGCGCTATGCCGATCACGATCGCTATCTCGCGCTCGGTCGCGCCGCGACTGGCGAGGCGATGGCGCAGACATTCGCGGAATGGCGACGTGCGCGATCACCGACGCGCGGCGGCCTCGTGTGGTTTCTGCGCGACCTGTGGCCCGGCGCTGGCTGGGGACTGATCGATGCGCACGGCATTGCCAAGCCGTGCCTGTACGCGCTTCGACGCGTGCTGTCGCCGATCGCGATCGCGATCAGCGACGAAGGCGTCAATGGCCTCGCCGTGCATGTGTTCAACGACCCGGCCGAACCGCTCGATGCGCGCGTCGAGTTGACCTTGTACCGCGCCGGCGAGATTCGCGTCGGCTACGGCGTCCTCGATATCGGGATAACGGGACACGCATCCGCCGAGCTTGCGGCCACCGATTTTTTCGAGGGCTTCCTCGATCTTTCGCACGCGTACCGGTTCGGTCCGGCGCAGACCGACATGATTCATGCGAGTGTGATCGTCGGCGATCGACGGCTCGCGGACACGTTCCATTTCCCCGTCGGTCTGCCGGCGCGGCGCGAGATCGATGTCGGCCTGTCTGCCGTTGCCAACGCGGGACGCGCGCCGGGCGAACGCGTCGTCACGATCAGCGCCCGTCGTTTCGCGCAATCGGTGATGCTCGAAGTACCGGGGTTTATTGCAGACGACGCCGGATTTCACATTGCGCCCGGCGACTCGCGCACGGTGACACTGCGCGCAACGGCCGCACGCCGCGAAGGACGCGCGAGCGGCACGGTGACCGCGCTCAATGCCGAAAGCAGCGCGCGTTTCGACGTGTCATGAACGTGCCGTCGATTTCTCACGTCGTGCAATCCGCTATTGCACCCATACTGCCGTCGATGCAGCCGGGCTTCTTCGGCGCCGCGACCGAACGTCCGCGATTCGGCTGGCTGCATCGGCCTGCCGCAGAGACCGCCGACATCGGCCTGGTGATCGTGCCACCGTTCGGCTATGAGGCGATCTGCGCACACCGCACCTTGCGCCATCTGGCCGAACAAGCCACGCGCGCCGGCTTGATCGCTGTGCGCTTCGATCTCGACGGTTGCGGCGACAGTGCCGGAGACGACCTCGAGCCCGATCGTGTCGACGCCTGGCTCGCCAGCGTGAGCGATGCCTGCGATCTCGCTCGACACGCGGGCGCCGCGCGCATCGTGCTCGTCGGCGTTCGCCTCGGTGCATTGCTCGCGGTGCGCGCTGCCGAGCGGCGCGACGATGTCGCCGGCGTGGTCGCGATCGCTGCACCCGCGAGCGGCAAGGCCTTCGTGCGTGAGGGTCGCGCCCTGCAGATGGCGCTCGGGCTTGCGACACCGCCGAACCCCGTTGGCGCACTCGACGAATCCGTGCAGGAACTCGTTGGCTTCGCATTGACCGAACAGACGCGCACTGCGCTCGTGCAGATCGATCTCAAGTCGGACACGCAAAGACCCGCGCCCGCCGTGCTGTTGCTCGACCGCGACGACCTCGCCGGCAACGATGCCTGGGCCGCGCACCTGCGCGAACTCGGCGTCGACGTGAATCAGCAGCGCCTGCCCGGCTACGTCGACATGATGCTCGACCCGCATCGCGCGGAAGTGGCGCAGGCGATCCTCGACGCGACCGTCGCGTTTGCCGCACAACGACCACGCTTGCCGACAGTGCCGTCACCGCGTCCTTTCATCGAATTTAGAACGAGCGCAGCGATCGGGGCCGGTGCTGCAACCGTCGTGGAAGAAGTCGCCGCCATCGACGACTGCCTGCGTGGAATCGTCACGCGTCCGCCAACCGGCGAAGCGCGATGCGCCGTGATTCTCCTCAACGCGGGCGCCATCGGCCGCATCGGTCCAAATCGCCTCGCCGTTGCATTCGCGCGCGAACTCGCCATGCGTGGATATCTCGTGTTGCGCTTCGACCAGTCGGGCATCGGCGACAGCGACACGCGCAAGAGTGGCGTCGAGAACACCGTCTACAGCGAACAGGCCATCGACGATGTCGGCGTCGCGGTCGCGTGGGTTCGGCAGTTGGGCGTGAGCGAAATCACGGTGGCAGGGCTGTGCTCGGGCGCCTATCACGCGCTGAAAGCTGCGCAAGCCGCGCAACCGATCGACGCGGTCATTGCGATCAATCCGCTGACGTTCGACTACAAGCCCGGCATGCCGCTCGATTTCGCCGCGTTCCGCGTGACCGCGGATGCGGCGCGCTACAACAATGCGATGCGCAACACGCAATCGTGGCGAAAACTCCTGCGCGGCCAGGTCGATGTTCGTCGAGTGGCGCGCGTGCTGGCGCATCGCGCCGGCGCGCTGGTCGGCCGCCACGCAAAGAACGTGCTGCGCCGCCTGCGCGTTCCGCTGCGCAACGATCTTGGCAGTGCGCTGCTTGGCATCGCGCGCCGCGGCGTGGCGATGCATTTCCTGTTCGCCGCGACCGACCCCGGCCATACGATGTTGAACGAGCAAGGCGGTACCGTCGTCAAACGGCTCGCCGAGGACGGCCGGCTCAGCATTCGCATCATCGAGGGACCCGACCACACATTCACGCCGCGTTGGACGCACCAGGCCCTGCTCGACGCGATGTTCGCGGTGCTGGCGTGATCGCAACCGATCTGCGTTCGGTGTCCCAGGGCCGCATGCCGGGACTCGA
>JBDSBK010000168.1:0-4372 GCA_039921645.1 Dokdonella sp. | reverse complement strand
TCCGGATCGAAGTAACTCACACTCTTGCTGATTCCCGTACCCGGCGTGAGATTTTCCACCGCCTCCAGATAGCCGCCAGCGCCAGCAGCCAGGCGCTTCAAGCGAAACTTGTAGCGCGAATTGGGTTGAGTGCTGGTTCCGTCATTGCCGGCTTGTCGCGATTCCGTCGTGTGCGCTGCAATCATGCGTCCGTCGGACAAGGGAAGCGGATTGCGGAAATGGCCGGTAAAATCAGCGGGAGGCGCACCGTTGTAGAAAAACCGGTTGTCGAACGGATTGAGATAGGTCGCCGTCATCGCGGCGGGATTGATGCTCGGTGCCGCATCGATACGTACGATTTGCCCCGAGGCCTGCGTGTAGAACTCCGGCGCGGAGATGCCGACGTAGCGCCCAGGTGTTGTGGGATCTTCGCGTATCTGCAGCATGTTCTCGAGCACGGTTCGCCCACCCGGTGCGTCGAAGTTGGTCAGCGCCGGATCATCCGTGAAGCTGCGAGTGAAATACGCCTGCAGCTCGTGGCGTCCGACATGATTCAGCGTTTCCTCCGTGGTGCCGTCCTGATTGATGGTCCATGCAAAGAACTGGTTGATGGTCATTCCATTGACGTGACTACCCGCAACCGCTTCGATCGGCTCAGGGAATATCTCGCTGCGATCCGCGGTAGGCGTTGATGCGGGTCCCTCGCCGTTGTAGTTGAAAATGCCACGGTCGTTGTCGGGATAGTGGTTCTGTTGATCGCGCTGCAGATGATCCCAGCGCGTGAAAACGATACGGCCGAAGCTGTCGACGATCGGATTGAACGAGCCGGAAACGCCGTATTGCAGAAGGTCGAGTCGGCCACTGGCGGGCTGCAGATGCCACAGCCCCGTGACGGTCGGTGCTTCCTCGTACTCATCGAGCTGCGGATAAAGATGCTCCGCGCCGTTGCGGGGATTGTCACTCGCGAACAGGATGCTGTTGTCGCTGAGGTAGGCGGGATTGACGTTGTTGCGATTGACCGGTTGATGGGCCACCTTGACGATACTTGCCGTTTGACCTTGGCCGAGTCCGGTCACCTCGTACAACTGAAAATACGATGCTACCGGGTGGCCCTGCTGAGTCGGCGCCCCGACGGCCATGCTGAAAATGGCCTTGCTGCCGTCCCACGAAACCGCCGGGTCGCGCACCGCAATCGAATTGGCGCCTTGCTGCCCCGCATTGCCGAAACCCGCCGCCTCGGTGAGGTTCCGCAGGCTTCCGTCGGAGTAGCGGATGTACAGGTCGCCGCCACGGCCGGCGAGTTCCGCCGAACCGCGGTGATTGCCGAAAACGGATGCGACTGCGGTGAAGTCGTCGGGAATCGGGAACTGCGTGACGAACAGGATCGGGTAAGGCAAAGGCTGCGCCATCGCGCTGACGCTGCAGGCGCCAACCAGCACAAAAGCCATCTTCCGCCAACACGCCGGTATTGAACGCATGAATCCCCCAGGGTCGCCAACCGAAATTCCGGCATTCAAGCCGGCATCAGATCGCACAACGAAGGAGAGGGCGCGTACACGACATCGGCGACGAAAATTGCCGAGGCAACGTGCTGTCTTGCTCGCGACGTGGCGCGGAGACGCACCGGGAACCTGAAAAAAGAAGTGTGGAGCACGCGCCTGACTTCCGACTCGATCGCGACGAGAATCGGCGATCCAGCGCCCTGGATTGATTCGTTGCGGAGGGCATCAGGCGCGCGTGCGGCGCAACCCGCGGCGATCAGCACGCGTGCGCGATATGTCGCACTCGATCGCGTTTTTTCGTTGCTCGTCATGGCAAGTCACGCCAACCGACGGACATCCCGCTGATTTGTCGATTTGATGACTGGACGCTCGATCCATCCTGATGGCTTTCACCGGAGTTGAGGAAAAAATGTCTGCAAGCATCCGTGTATTGCTTCTTGCTCCATTCGTATGCTTCGTGGCGGGTCCGGTCCGCGCAGGCTTCACGGACGTGTCTTCGTCATCGGGTCTTGCCGCGATCGTCGGCGACCGGTATGCGGCCCATCCCCAATGGTGGCTGAGCGGCCTCCACTTCATCGATCTGGACGGCGACGGAAATCTCGATCTATTCCTGAGCAGCCACGGCGGAGGAGACGCACTGGCGACGCTCAACGACGGTCATGGAGGATTTTCAGTCGCTGCGGGCAGCTATCCTCCGACCGAAGTCCATCTCAACTACGACATCGACGAAGACGGCAGGAACGACCTGTCGATGACGTATGACGACGGTGGCGGGCAGTGGTGGAGAAATTTATCCACACCTCGAACGCTCGACATCAGGCCAACGGCAATAACGACCGCCGGCAATTCCGCCCGGTCGCAGATTCTCGCCGACTTCAATCGCGACGGACGCGTCGACTGGTTGCGAGCGGCGCCTCCAGGTCTGCAGATCGACTTCGGCGACGGGGCGGGAAATTTCGTGCGCAACAGTTTCTCGTTTGCCATTCCGGGTACCAGCGTCAACAGCAACGCGAATTTCATTCCCGGCGATTTCGACGGCGATGGCGACATCGATCTGCTCGTCATGACCGACGGTGGCTACGACGATACCGACGGAAACACGAACTACTACCGCAACGATGGTCCGCTGCAGTGGACCCGACAAACATCGGCTGCCCATTTTCCCGCGGGTACGGTGGTCAAGGGAGTGGGTGACTATGATCTGGACGGCGATCTTGATCTGATCGCAATCGAGAACAGGAAACTTCCGCCCGTCATTTACAGGAACGATGGCCACGGTGTTTTCACCAAGCTCGCCAACGCAATTTCCGGTGTGGCAAACGAAATGCTCACCTATTCGGCCTGGGGCACGGCGGTGACTGCGGATTTCGACAACGACGGAATTCCGGACATCCTGATGAATGGCAAGTACTACCTGATGTTGTTGCGTGGCACGGGAGGCGGAAATTTCGGCTACATGAACAATGCGTGGAGCGTGACCGACACGTGTCCGTGCTCGGTGGATGGCGGACTGGCGTTCGGTGACATCGACGGGGACGGCGATCTCGACATTGCCGGCTACGCCAACGTCAACGAGCCGTATTTCATCAAGCTTTATCGCAACGACAATCCTGCGCGCAACTGGCTCCGTGTGCGACCGATCGGGCGCCCTCGCAATCGAGGTGCCGCAGGCGCGAAGATCCGACTCTACGCCGCCGGTACCCAGCAATTGGTCGGCTACGAAGCGGTGGCGATCTATTGTTTCCAGGCGGCCAGCAGCTATTACGGCCGACAGGTCAGCGAGCGCCATTTCGGATTGGGTGCACGGGCCCAGGTGGATGTCGAAGTCGAATTCTATCCGTCGGGGCGCGTCGTTCGCCGTGCTGCTGTCGCTGCCAATGGCGTCATTGAGATCCCTGAAGAAGGTGATCTGATATTTTCCGACGACTTCGAAATTGCATCCACGCACTCGGCGTCATCCGATCGTCTTCCTTGAGAAAAAAACGGGCAATGACAGCGCATCGTCGGTACGCAGGCTTGCTGCTTTGTCTCAGCGAGTAGACGTTTGCTGATGGCTATGACGCATGCGATATCGCTTGCGTACATGGCCCAGTGTCCACGCGATCGTCGCTGCGCGCGTCCTGGCGCTGCGGACATTGAGTGACAATGCGAAGCCAAGCTTCATCGTATTCGCGTCGCCGCATGCAGCGACGGTGGTCAGGGCGCGCATTGATATTGGCGTGTCACCAACGCGGTGATCGTCGCTGGCAGACCTCATGCTCTTCGGTAGGGCGAGATGGAAGAACATCGCGACCAACGGCGTTTTCTTGGCGCAAGCGGCTTGCTTGCCCAAGAAGCCCTAGCGCTAACGCAGGACCGGCGACGAGTGCCGATAGGCCGTTGGGGAGAACACCCATGGGCACTCGTCTCCGGGTTTAAAGCGGTCAGGACACTGGCGTGTCCTGGCGGGTCGTTCGGGGAGAAACTTCGCGAACCCGACTACGAATATAGAACGCAGTTTCAGGTCCAAATGCGACATCGCCTTCGGCATGTTCAACGGATATTCGAGGATCGGCAGTCCATTTTCCGCTTGCGCGTGCGAAGCCGAAGGATCGTCCGGAGCAGCTCAGCGCTTTTCAGGATTCGGAAAGCGCCGCCAGGAATGCACGCGCATAGCGCCAGTCACGATCGATGGTGCGCCGACCGACGCCGAGAGAATCGGCCACCTGCTGCAGATCCAGCCCGGCGAAATAATGCAGTTCGACGACTTGCGCAGCGCGCGGATCCTCGCGTTCGAGTGCCTTCAGCGCATCGTCGAGTTCCAATGCGAGTTCCGGGTCGATGTTCACGGAATCGACTTGAGGATCGCTCAGTTCCAGTCGCGCCTGATCTCCGCCGCGCTTGGGCTGGAT
>JBDSBK010000167.1:0-3326 GCA_039921645.1 Dokdonella sp. | reverse complement strand
TCGCAGAGTCGCCACCGTGATAGATGCCGGTGGCACTCCACGCGGCAGCGCAAGCGGGCGGCGTTTGCGCCGCCGCGACGTGCAGCGACATCGCGCCGAGCAGTGCGGCGCAGAGTGAAGTCGTACGCATTCCAGACATGAGATTCCCTCCAATGGTTATCGCGGGCCGGCCGGGACGCTTGCTGCTCCAGCTCGCAGCGCAAGCGCTCTCCGCGCGTCGTGTGGAATGGACAGGTGAAACCAATGCCGGTGCGCCACAGCTACGCCGGAATGACAACGTTGTCTATCTCGGATGGTCGAAAATGTGACATCGACCAGGGATTGTGGCTGGATGACAAAATCGGCGCCAGATATGGCTTAAAAGGGTCATTCCATACGCCATTTCGATGACTCTTGTCAGGCTGCAGTCAACCATCGCCAGCGTGTCATGTCAGCCGAAAATGACAGCGTTGTCGTCGCCAGACGGGGCTCGTCCTCGTGACCGCCATCAAACACGAAACGCCCGTCGCGAGAGGAAGCGGCCCTGCAGGACGCGCGACGTTCGCGCCGAGCGTCGGCTTCCGCACACGCGGGTGAGCATCGAGCATTGGGCAAACGGTCCTGTCGCGGCATCTATCGGGAGACCGCACGCCATGTGCGTTGGGCGAGGACGTCGCGCGGACAGGCCAACGTCCGCAGCGCATTTTTTCTGGCCGGAAGATCCCCCTTACGTGGAGACCACGAAAGCTTTTGCTGCGCGGACCCGCGCAAATGCGCAGCACAGCGGCTGTCGGCTGGATTGCTTCAGCGGCTTGCACGTCATATGAGCGTACGCAACGCGAGTGCTCAGCGTTCATGCCCGACCATCGCCTGTCTGTTCGATATCGCACAGAGCGCAAACGAAAGATACTGAAAATAACGCGTCTTCGATTTTCGTTCGTGGCTTTTCGCCAATCCGGCGCAAGGTGCTTGCGGAGTTCTATACTCCAAAGCGCGGCAACGTTGGCGACGATCACCGCTGCCGCGAAAACGCAGGCGTAACCTCATTGAGATGCTTATGACCTCGGCTGCAAATCCACTGGCAAACCGGTTGCTTGCCGCACTGCCAAAAGCCGAGTGGGCGCGCTGGCTGCCTTATCTGGAGCCCGTTGACCTGCCGCTTGGGCGAGTGCTTTACGAGTCGGGCAGCAAACTGGCCTACGTATACTTTCCAACGACCTCGATCGTCTCGCTGCTGTATGTGATGGAAAACGGCTCTTCGGCCGAGATCGCGGTCGTTGGCAACGAGGGCATCGTCGGAATTTCGCTGTTTATGGGCGGCGAATCCACGTCGAGCCGGGCAGTGGTGCAGAGTGCCGGCGGTGGATTCCGGCTGAAGGCCAACGTGATGATGCTCGAGTTCAACCGGGCCGGGCCTGCGCTGCATTTGCTGCTGCGCTATACGCAGGCGCTCATAACGCAGATGGCACAGACGGCGGTCTGCAATCGACATCATTCGCTGGACCAGCAGCTGTGCCGCTGGCTGCTGTTGAGCCTGGATCGTCTGCCCGGCAATGAACTGGTCATGACGCAGGAACTCATCGCCAACATGCTCGGCGTGCGCCGCGAGGGCGTCACCGAGTCGGCGGGTCGATTGCACAAGGCCGGCCTGATCAAGTATCAGCGCGGCCGCATTACGGTGCTGAGTCGCGAAGGGCTGGAGAAACGCACCTGCGAGTGCTACGCCGTCGTCAAGAATGAATACGACCGCCTGCTTCCGGCGACAAAGGCGATCTGAGCACCCCGCTCTCGCGCGACGCCAGCGGAACCGTCAGCGTTTCGTGCAAGGCAACCAGCCGGGCATGACCGGCGGGTGCGACGGCGAAGTACCACTTCTCGCGATCCAGCTGTTCGCATTCGAACCACGAGCCGGCAGCCATCAGTCCTGCGGCGAGCCGCGCTGCGACGGCCGAGTCGAAAACGTACAGCGACTTCGTCGCGCACTGCGGTGCGCCCGCATAGTCGACTTCGCGTTCCCCATGGCGGTCGGCGTGCGCCATGGATCGTGCTTGCAAGGTCATGAGTGACGGCATTGAGGCCCGGCGCCGCCGTTCGACGATGCTTTCAAAGATCGGCACCTGGCTCTCCTGCGTTGCATGCAAACACGGCTGAGCGGTTGGTCAGCCGTTGACGCAAAAGCGACGACAAACCTCAGATCCGACCGAGCACCACCAGAATCAGCACGATGACGAGCACGAGTCCCAGCCCACCGCTGGGACGATAGCCCCACGAGCGGCTGTAACCCCAGTTGGGCAATGCGCCCAACAGCATGAGCACGATGATGACCAGCAGGATGGTTCCAAGCGACATGGGTTTGCTCCTGTGACGAACGGGATCGCTCGGTCCGCGACGCGAAGGGCGCACGCGCGAGCGACGAAGAATGACCGCAACATTCAGACGCGTCGAAAACGCGCCCGAACAGAGCAAATACACCGTGCGCAGGTGCCTGTCGGTGCGCTGACGTACATACGTGCGGGCGCGGCATCGCAGCGGCCTCGTAGCTCGAAGAAGACTTCTCGTCGCCGACGCGAAATGCGCGTCCTGGATCGTCGGGGATGTCCATCGGATGTGCCGTGCGGCCGCGACGATATCCAAGCGACGGCGTGCGTTGAAGCTTCGCTATGTGTGATACCGCACCGTCACTGCCTCAGGTTCGTGCGCATCTGTCGCTGCGGACGTCTTGCTGCGCTGGATCGTCGACGTCGATCCAGCAGCACGAAAGAAGACTGCAGACCACATCATTCGGCTCGAACGGCAACGGACGCAGACTTCTGCGTCAGACTGACACAAGGATGCAGATGCGCTGTTTCACGCAAGCACGATCAATGTGGCTGCCTCCGTCGACCGTCGCACATGCGCAGCCGAATGTCGGCATCGACACGCCGCGGCGTTCGCAACGGCTGCGGGTTTCGGCTCGCGCTGTCGACTGCGACGACTCAGTGCCGGCGCGATGACGGCGTCGATCGCGAACGGCCTGCTCGGACGCCTCTCACGCGCACAGCGACAACCTCTGCTCGCCCGGTGCGAGCGCGTCGATCTGGTCGAATCCACGGTGCTGTGCGAACAAGGCGAGCGCGTCCGCCACGTCTACTTTCCGGTCGACAGCTTCATTTCGCTGATCACCGTGATCGACGCGGGCTCCGCCTTCGAGACCGGCCTCGTCGGCTTCGAAGGCATGCAGGGGATTTCGCTCGTACTCGGCGTCGCCACCGCACCGCAACGCGCGATGGTGCAAGGTGCGGGATCCGCATTGCGCATGCCGGCCGCCGCGTTTCGCCGCGAGCTGACGCAAAACCCGTCGTTGCGCA
>JBDSBK010000166.1:0-7559 GCA_039921645.1 Dokdonella sp. | reverse complement strand
TTTTCAGGGGCGTGACGATGGGGCTTGGAATACCATCCGCGCATGAGCGACATCTCCCAGTCGGAATCCACGGCGACCCTGCTGTCGCTGTTGCGCCAGGGCGACGACTCGGCGCGCGAGCGACTGGTCGCTCGTTACCTGCCGATGCTGCGACGTTGGGCGCACGGCCGGCTGCCGACGCACGCGCGGGATCTGAATGACACCAACGATCTTGTTCAAATCACCCTTCTTTCGGCATTGAAGAATCTGGACCAGTTCAGATCCCGACACGAGGGTGCCTTGCTCGCCTATCTGCGCACGACGCTGTTGAATGCCATTCGCGGGGAAATTCGCCGCGTTGGGCGCGCCGGAACGATCGAGTCGCTGCCGGAAAACACCGATGTACTCGGCGCAGATCCGTTGCTGCCGCGCCTGGACACCGGACAATGGCTGGACTACGAGAAGGCACTGGCCCGGCTTCCCGATCTCAAGCGCGAGGCTGTATTGCTGCGGCTGGAATTCGGCATGAGCTATGCCGAAATCGCCGCTGCCCTGGATCGACCGAGCGAAGCCGCCGCCAGCATGATGGTGTCGCGCGCGCTCGTTGAATTGGCCGGCCACCTCGAATGACAACGCAGACCGACGCTGCCATCGACATCGCGCGGCGCATCGCGGATGGCGAGGCGGTGGACCTGAGCGATCTGCAAGCGCAGGATCCCGACCTCGCGCGTCGACTCGGCAAATTGCAATCGCTGGCGCTGGCCATGAACAACAGCGCGGAAGGCGGCGCGCGCTGGGGTCACCTGCAGCAATTGCAGCTGGCTGGCCAGGGCGGATTCGGAGCGGTCTATCGCGCCTACGATCCCACGCTCGATCGCACCGTCGCGTTGAAGCTGCGTCACGCACACGGCGCCGTGCTGCTGCCGAGTGGCGTTGACTTCGTCGCCGAAGCGCGGCGGCTGGCGCGTGTGCGCCATCCGAATGTCCTGGCCGTTCACGGCGCCAGCTATCACGAGGCGCGCGCCGGTCTCTGGACCGACTGGATCGACGGCGAAACGCTGGGTGCACGAATCGCCCGCAGCGGCCCGTTGCGCGGCGAGGAACTCCTGCGCGTATTGCGCGAATTGGCGGATGCGCTGGGTGCCGTTCACCAGGCGGGTCTCGTGCATGGGGATGTCAAAGCCAGCAATGTGATGCTCGACGCGCAAGGTCGCGTGATCCTGATGGACTTCGGCGCGGGCTTCGAATCGAGCGGCGAAGGCACGACGATCAGTGCCGGCACGCCCCGCTACCTGGCGCCCGAGATCACGGCCGGCGGTCCCGCGACCCTGGCCGTGGATCTGTATGCCTACGGCGTACTCGCGCATCTGCTCGCCACGAATCGCTACCCGGATTCTTTCGCGCTTCGCGGCACGTCGTGTCCGCGGCGCTTGCGCCCGCTGATCGCGCGCCTGCTCGATGCCGATCCGCTGGCGCGCCCGCGAACGGACGAACTGCGCCGGGACCTGAAGCATCTGATCGATCTGCCGCGGCTGCGGGTTCGACGCTGGCTGCTCGCGTCGGTCGTGGTCGGGCTGTCCGGCATTGCGCTGGTCACGGCGATCGGGCTGCAGCGCGAACAGATGCAGCGCCGGCACGCCGAGCGGGTCTCCGACTTCCTTGCAACCCTGTACCGCGAGCAGGACCCGATGAGCCGCAACGCGGAGTCGGCACGGTCACCGGCGGCCCTGATCGGCGAAGCCGTCGGTCGCGTGAAGACCGAGCTGGCTGGCGATACATCGAGTCAGGCGATGCTGCTGCGCGTGCTTGGCGAAGCGCAGCTGAACCTGTCGGAAGTGGCGGCCGCGAAGGAAACCCTCGACCTTGCAGCGAGCAAGCGCGCCAGCGACGGCAATGCGCTGCTCGGGGCGGAGATCGATGCCCTGCGCGGCGCCGTTGCGCGGCGCGAGTTGCGCAATGACGATGCCGAACGCTTTTTCGCCGCCGCACTGCGCGAGGCAAGTGCAGCGGCGGGCACCGACAGCGTCGCGGTCGGCCGGATCAATGCGCTTTCCGCGGCGACGTTCCTCGGCCTTTCGCGTTTCAAGGATGCGCAAATCGTCGCCGAAAGCGCTTACGCGCTGCTGTCGAAAAAACTTGGCGACGAAGATCCGGAAACGATCAGTGCACTGGTGGCCCTCGCTGCGGTGGAGGAACAGCTGCGTCAGGACAAGGACGCGCTTGCGCATGTGCACAAGGTCGTTGGCCTTATCGAAAAACGTTTCGGAATTCAGGATGCACGGCTGGTCCGGCCGCTTTTGCTGACCGGCGAACTCTTGCGGCGGGCCCGCGATTTTCCCGAGGCGCGTGCAGCGCTCGATCGTGGCGCCGATATCTCGCGCCGGCGCCTCGGTGAGATCAGCGTGCAACTGGCCGACATCCTGACGACGCGAGCAAGGGTTGAAAGCGAAGCCGCTGATTTTCCTGCGGCGATCGCCGTGCTCGATGCAGCGGAGCATGCGCTGCCGCCGAACGAAGTTGGAACGCTTGCGCAACTGCTCGCCACACGAGGCAAGATCTGGATCGAACTCAAGGATGGCAAACGTGCCGAGCCGGATCTGCGCAAAGCACTGAAGCTGCGCCGCGAAACCGGCGGCCTGCGCACCGGCATTGCCTGGTTTTCGCAGGCCGAACTCGGCTGGGCACTGGCCCTGCAAGGACGCTTCGACGAAGCCCACGCGCTGCTCGACGAAGCCGAAGTGAAACTGCGCGAGCTGCTCGGACCCGACGCCTACCAGAATGCGCTGATTGCGGTGCGTCGCGCGATGGCCTATCAACTGCAGCAGGATTGGCCGAAGGCAGTGCCTTACTTTCGCGAATCGATCCGCATCGAGGAAAAATTCTTCGGTTCGGACCACTACCTGAATTTTTCATGGAGCCTCGCGCTGGCGCAGACGCTTTCGAAATCGGGCGACAGCCGCGAAGAATCCACGACGCTTGCGGATGCGCTGATCCGGCGCTGGGGCGAAAAAAACGAAATCGCCGGGGACTACGCCGAGCTGATGCTGCTTCGCTGCGACTTGCATGCCGGCAAGCGCGACTATGCGGCAGCACGCGCGCTTGCGCTGAAGACATTGCAACATCCGGGCCTCATCGCCACCGCCGAACAGCTGCGGGCGCTCAAGCAGCACGCCGGTTCGGCGTGAGCCGATGCAGTGCTTCGTAGTTTCGCGAATCGGTGGTGGGATGCCGCGCGCGATTCAGTACGGTGTATCGAATCCGTTGCCGAAGATCGCCACATGGTTCTCGAACGCGCCGATATCCACGCTCGGCCCGTAGACGCGGGTCTGTCCGTCAAGATCGACGGTGTAGAACGGGTAAAAGCCCATCACGCCGCCATCGCGCAACGGTGAATCGGAGCGCAGTCGATAGTTTCCGGAGCCGACGAACTGCGGATCACTCAGGGCCAGGTTTCCATCCGCCTGTGACGGCGTACCGACCCAGAGCGGAATGTTGTTGTGATCGAGATCGACGTTCGCGCCCTGCACGAGAAGATCCACCTCATCGTTGAACGCAAACACATTGTTGAAGAACGCCGCATGGGCGCTGCCGAAGAACCGGCCGCCGGTCACGTCGCAACTCGCCGGCGCGCCGGCGATACAGTAGTTGTCGACGACCGTGTTGTTGCCGAACTCGACCGGCGTTGGATCGAGTGGTGTCGATGCCGCGTTGGAGATCAGGTCGAACGCGCAGGAATCCCAGGCGCAGGCATTCGCGATGAACAAGCTGTTGTTCACCGTGATCCGGCCCAGATCGGCGCTGATCGCGAGTCCGCCCGCTGCGGTGGTGCTCGTGTTGTTGACGAAAACGACATTCTGTACCGAAGCCCTGCCCGCAAAACCCGCTGGCCCGCCCATGCTCAGGCCGGCCCCAAGCTGGTCGGAGTAACCGTTGCGTATCAGCAAATGCGCAACGTACAGCGAGCCGTGGCTGGCCGATGAACCCTTGACCGAGAGTACCTGGCGCGCGCCATCGCCATTGAGTGTGGTCAAGATCGGAAACACGACAATCGATGAACACCCGGTGTTGTAGCCACCGACGATCGAGACGTTGAAATCCTCGTTCGTGCTGTAGGAAAACGCCGTGCTGCCGGAGCTGAACGTGAACACGCCGGCGCCAACGCGGATCTCGTCGTCCGCGCCGTTGCTGCCTGCCGTCAGCAGCGCATTGTGCAGCTCGGTGCCGTTGGTGACGCAGAACACCGCAGCGTTCGCACTTGCACCCGCGATGCCGATACCGAAGAACGTAGCAAGCAGAGCGCGGATCATCGTGCTTCTCCGTATAGCGCTGGTTGGAGCCTGGGACGGAATCCGGATTCTTGCAGGCTCCGGACAGGTGGACGACTGGGCGGCAAACATTCTCAATGCCGGACAGTGCTGCAATCCAACCGACGAAATTCATTTCCTGCGCGATGTTGGAATCGGACGCCGCTCGGCATTGAAACAGGGAGCCCGCATGGAGTTCCCGTGATGACCGCTGCGTTTGCAACATTCGTATCGCCGCCGAAAATTGCCTTGCTGCTCGGTGCGATGCTCGGTCCGCTTGCGCCGGACATTTGGGCGGCAACCTGCACCTGGAACGCCGCCGTGCCGGGGCAATGGCACACGCCCGCCAACTGGAGCGATTGCGCAGCAGGAGGCGGCACGCCAGCCGGCACACCGGGACCTGCGGATCAGGCGGTGCTTCCGTCGGGCACCGGCGCGGCCCTGCTCAATAGCCAGTTCACGACGATTTCCGGGCTGGCCATCGCGCCTGGCGCCGAGTTGGGTGTGGGCGACACACAGATCGACGTCCGCCAATTGACGATTACCGGCAGCTTGTCCCTTTCCGCCGCGACGCTGTCGGGCGCGCTGCCGCCACCGGGTGGACCGACACCGGCGTTGTTGTCGATCCAGCTGCCGGCAAGCGCCGTCTTGAATGTCACGGGAACGAATCTCTTTCGCCGCGCGATCGTCACGAATGCCGGTGTCGCCACCTTCACTGGCGGCAGTGGGGTCAGGCTCAATCTCGATCTGAATGGCGGCTACAACAATGCACAGACCGGTAGCACGACGCTGATGGGCGACTACGTACTCGGCTACACGACGTCGGGCGCGATCAGCAACCTCGGAACGTGGATCAATCAGGGTCCCGGCATCGTCAGCATCGAGCGCAGCGGCGCGGACGGTGGGCAGTTCACCTCCAGCGGCCTGTTCGAAATCCTCGACGCCACCTTCAAGATGCTCAATCCGTCGGCCGGATTTCAGGGCAGCCTGGGCTCCAGCTCGGTGCACCTGCACAACGGCACGTTTGATGGAGGCACGGTCGAACTTGCGATCGTGCAGGGGAAATTCCTCAGCGGCAATGGAACGATCATCGGACCGTTCCGCGTGTCGGGCACGCTGGACCTTCAAGCGCCGGACGGCGGTCCGTATGGCGTGCTGAATGTGCTCGGCAACGCACAGTTGCTCGGCCCGGAGGTCGTGCTCGACATCGGCGGGCCGGCGGCGACCTTGCATGATCGCCTGAGCGTCAGCGGCTCGGCGCAGTGGTCGCAGGTTCGGCCGCGGGTACGCATGCTGGGCGGCTACGCACCGGGCATCGACACCGGCATCACCATCGCCACGCACAGCACTCTGGTCGCCCCGAACGTGTCGATCCACGACCGCGTATTCAGCGACTATCCGCTCAGTCTGGCCCTGCGTGCGTCGACCACCCAGATCGACCTGCGCGTGGTGCCGACATTGACCGTGGCGGATACCGAAGTCATCGAAGGCAATAGCGGGAGCCAGCTGATGCAGGTTGCGGCGACCCTGTCGGCGCCGACCACGCAGACCGTCAGTTTCGGCTACACGACGGCCCCGGGCACCGCGGTCACCGTTGCCGCAGGCGGAAACGCTGCCGACTATGCCAACGCGTTCGGCGCCGTCACCTTTTCGCCTGGAACCATCGCGCAGCAGATCCCCGTGACCATCCATGGCGACACGTCGGTCGAGGCCGACGAAGCGTTCTCGATCGCCGCTGGCGACGGTCAAAATTCAATGACCTTGCAGAACGCAAGTTTCGGCAACAACCGCACGTTCGCAATCAGTTCCGAAGGGCTGATCCGCGATGACGATGCAGCGCCCGGTACGCGCTATCTGTTGATCGGCAAGAGCAGCAACTTGCCCAGCGCAAGCGGCCAGATCAGCTTCGTGCGTCGCTACACGACGGCCGGCGTTGCCGTCGACGGCTGGGCAACGCTGATGCCGAACAGTTTCGGGAACATCGCGACCGGCTTCTGTCGAGCGCCGAATGGCGATGTGCTGAGCACGCGATTCAGCGCCAGCCAGGGGCCGATATTGATGTCGGCCTCTGGGGCCGTTCTCGACGCCGGCTTCGGCGGCCTGATCGGCAATGACGAATCCTGCGCCTTCGATGCGCAAGGCAATGCATGGATCGGCGAAGCCGTCTCGACGTCGGCCACGGAAGCACTGCTGCGGCATGTCGCGGCCGATGGGCGCATTCTCGAAACCGTGCAGGTGCCGGTTGGCGACCGCGGCACCGACTGGATCGAACTCGATGTCAACCAGTGCACGATCTTCTATACGTCGGAAGACTCCGACGTGCGTCGCTTCAACGTCTGCACGCATCAGGCCATGCCGAACTTCGCCAGCCTGCCCGACGAGCCCTGCTACGCGGTACGGCAACTGCCGAATCGCGATCTCATGATCACGTGCAAGAACCATATCTATCGGTACGACAAGAACGCCGTGTTCGTTCGCGAGTACACGCGGGAGAGTCTTGGCGAAACCGACTCCAACGGCCTCTACGCGATCCATCTTGATCCCGACGGCCAGACCTTCTGGAGCGGCGGCGTGATCAGCGGTCGCGTCGTGCGTGCGCGCCTCGATGACGGAACCGTCGTCGCGATCTTCACGACCGGAACCGGTGGCATCAACGGCTTGTTGATTCAAGGCGAGTTCGTCGCCGGGATCGCCGATGTCATCTTCGCGGACGGATTCGAACCGTGACGGCCATTCGGACCGAAGCAGGCTTCCGCTCGCGTCCGCGAAAACGTCGTCAAATGCAATCGGAGAACGGAACATGAAGTTGCTGACGGGATACATCGCTGCAATCGCCCTGGCCCTCGCTGGCGGTAGTGCCGCGGCTGCCGAATTCTGCGTGACGACGAGCACCGAGTTGAAGCAGGCCCTGATGACGGCGGGCAGCAACGGCGAGGCCGACACGATCAAGATAGAAACCGGCACCTATGCCAGTACCGGCGGCAGTGCCGCGTTCGCCTACACGACGAGCGAGAACTCCTCGTTGTCCTTGCAGGGAGGCTGGGTCTCGAATCCACCTGCGCTGTGCGTACGGCAGGTGCAGTTGCCGGCTGCCACGATACTGAGCGGCTCCGATGCGCGCCAGGTACTGAAGCTCAGTGGCGCGGCGGGGACCAGCGGGGGCCAGAGCATTTCGAACCTGACCCTGCGCGACGGACTGTCATCGCAGCCAGGTGCCGGCCTCAGCTTTGGTGGCGGCGGCGGATTCCTCGGCAACATCGTGCTGACGCGAGTCAT
>JBDSBK010000165.1:0-2828 GCA_039921645.1 Dokdonella sp. | reverse complement strand
CGCGCTCGCGATCGAGATGGGCTGCGAGGCCGCCGACATCGGCCTGACGATCCATCCGCATCCGACCTTGAGCGAGTCGATCGGCATGGCGGCCGAGGTTTACGAAGGGACGATTACGGATTTGTATATTCCTAAGAAGAAATAGCGCGGGCTTGGGGCGGCACATGATCCGATGCGGACACGTCGCGCGCCGTTGTGCGTGGCTGCTGTATCTGGGTGTCTTCGGCGTGCACGCCGATACAGATGCGGATCGCGAGCGCATGCGGCGTGCCTGTCCGGGTTTCGTCGCATACGTCGAAGCGCAGCAAGCGAAGATGCCGAAACCGTTGTTGCCGGCGATTGCGCAGCCACCGCCGAGTGATCCGCAGTTGCGCGAAACCTTGTTGCTCATGCAGGCCAGCGATCAGGCCGCACGCGCGGCCGTGATGCAAAGGGCCGATCCTGGGAACGAGATCGTATGGCATCTGATGGACGTCGATGCTGACAACCTGATCGCGCTGCGCGTGATCTTCGCCATCGGCGGCGTTCCGACGCGCACGCAGGTGGGTGATGACGGCGCGGCTGCAGCGTGGCTCCTCTTGCAGCACGCCGACGCGGATCAGATCCTGCAGGCGGGCGCTCTCGATATCATGACGATGCGCGCTGCGACCGATGAATCCAATGGCGTCGGGATAGCAATGCTGACCGACCGCGTGTTGTTGGCGCAGGGCAAGCCGCAACGCTACGGCTCGCAATTCCTGATCAAGGACGGCGACGAAACATTGCGCCCGACGGAGGACATGGCGGGTCTCGATCGCCGAAGGGAAGCGATGGGCCTCGCGCCGCTAGCGGACTATGAGTGCGTCCTCCGCCTTTCCTACGGCGCACACTGATTTCGACGGATTCGATTGCACCGGGCAAGCGAGTTGGCAGGCTGGATTGCGGATTGGAGTGCTGACAAGCGACGTCAACAGCGTTGCACCCAATCCGTCTTGCTTGACCCGGACGCTCCGCGAGGAGCAAGTACGCTATTTCAGATCTTTCTTGAGGGCCGCATCGAGCTTTGTCTTGTCGAAGCCTTCGACCCGTTCGCCGTTGATGAGTACCAAGGGCGTGCCCACGCCGCCTTTTTCCTTGAATTCGGCGGCTGCCGCGGGTGAGGTTTCGATATCGCGCTCTTCCCACTGCACGCCCTGACTGGTCAGGTACTCGCGCGTCTGCGCGCAGTACGGACAGTCCTTGGTCGCATACATGATCACGTCGACCGCGTGCGCCGTCGCGCCGACGACCGGCAGCGCGGCGGCATCGCGCGTTGCGATGAGCCCTGTTGCCATCGACGCCCCGGCCATCAGGGCCAGTACGAAAATCCCGCGCTTAACCATCGCCTCACCTCGCTGGTCTGGAACCGTCGCCGTCGCGGCGACGGCCTTCAGAGCGTTTGCCTGGACAATAGTTCCCTTGTACACCAACCCGGATCGCCGCGTGTTGCGCGGATTTGCGTCTTCGGCGCTACGGTCCCGCAGGGTCGAAGCCATCGACGAAGATCGCGTCGGCCGCGTTCGTGCACATGCCCGGAACCTGGGCATGGGTCAGTGCGACGTCGTCGACGAACCATCCCTGGCCATTGGTGTTGGCGTCGGAGCGGTAGAGCCAGCGAAGCTTGACGCTTTGGCCCGCGAATGTGGACAGATCGACCTGGTAAGGCGACCACGTGAAATGGCCCATGCCGGTGAACACGCCGGCGCCCGCGGCGATGCCGCAGAGCGAGCCGCCGTTGCCGAGAATCGAGCCTGGATAGCCGCCGGCGGGCGTCAGGCGGGTCCAGATGTTGCCGTTGTCGGTCGAGATTTCAACGACGCCGCCGTCATAGCCTTGCTCAATGTCCCACGCGCTCCAGAAACTCAATTGCGAAGCCTGCCCCGGCGTCAACTGCAGCGCTGGCGTAACCAGGGTGACACAGAGATTGTTGGCAGCGGTGGACCAGAAACTCTGCGTGCCGCTGTGCATGCGCGCGGTCGAAGGATGCCAGCCGGCATGCTTGACGGAGTCGGGTCGCGCGATGCCGGGGACGATGCTGGCGACGTCGGTGTCGAGCGACGGATCGCCGGGCTCGGAGCCGCTGGCGAAGGTGCCGTCGGTTGGCGTGCCGGTTGGAGTGACGGAAAGACGGATCAGGTTGCCGTCCTCGGTGCCGCTCGTGCTGTCGGTGGCACGCACCGCGTAGTACTGCGGCGCACCGCCATCGACCGCGTTGTCGATGTAAGCCAGATCGACGATGCCCTGCGCGATGCGGCTGGTGGTATCGGGGACGAAATCCGCTAGGTTCGAGCGATAAATGGAGTAAGCCGTCGTCGCACCGCACGCGGGACTTGCCGCGCTCCATGCAAGGTCGACGCGGCATTGCGACGCTGCACCGTTCTGCGCGATGGTGATACCTGCGAACAGGGGCGCTGCGGTGCAGGTGCCGCTGGTCTGCGCCTCGATGCAGGCAGACGTATTTGATGCGCACAGGCCGGTCGCGTCGCGCTCGACGATGCGGTACCCGTAGGTGACCTGACCCGATGGGTCGGTGTCCGAATACGCCGCGGTGGCGAGGTTGTCCGCGATCGTCGCGAAGGTTCCGCTGCAGCCGCCCTGGGCACGCTCGACCCGATAGCTGCCGCCTGCAGGCGCGGACGCATTCCAGACGAGTTCGATGCGATGGTCTCCGTTCGGCGTCGCAGCCAGTCCCGTCGGTGCGGCAGGCGTGTCGCACAGGTGCGGGTCGAGCACGAAGAAACCTTCGTCGATGCCGGTCGCGATCACATGGCCCGTGCCCGGAAAGCGATAGTTGTTCCAGCTGCCGTTGA
>JBDSBK010000164.1:0-13058 GCA_039921645.1 Dokdonella sp. | reverse complement strand
GGTGCGCTCCAGGAGAGGACTATCCCGTCGATCGCACGATCGAAACCGCTGGCGTCGAGTACCCAGTCGCGCACCGCGGATTTCGCGTCGACAGGTGTCTTTTCGCCTGCATCGATACGTCGCAAATGGCCGTCGGCATCGCGATCGATGATCAGGCGCAGATCGCTTGCGCTGGTCGGCGATGCGGTTGCGGGCAGATCGAGCAATGGCAGTGCGGCGCGTTGCTCGCGCCGGGTTGTGTCGATCGGCGTGGTGAAGCGCGCAAACGGCACCGGCGCCCCGGCTGCATTGAAGACCTCGAGATCGCGCAGCGATGCGTCCCGCGTCCACGCATAGACCGCCGGCGTCAAGTCGATGCGCCACGCGCTGCTGTTCGCGGCGGTAGCGGGCGTTTCGATCGGGAACGTGTAGGCATAGTCGGCCGGTGTGCCTGCGAGTGCGGGGGACGCAACGACGAGCGCCGGGAGGAATGCAAATGCGAAACGCGTGTTCATGCCGTCGTCCCATCGGATGTTTCAGCGGTGCGCGGCGGTGCCGGTGCGAAATAGCCGATCACCGTGCACAACAATCCGTACGCAATGAACGAAACGATGCCGAACAGGTTGCCCAGATGCGTTCGATCGACGAGCAGGAGCTTGGCGAGCACGACGCCCATGAGTACCGCGCCGGCGAGCCAGAGCACGCGCTGGCCGCGGCGTGAGCCAAACACCCAGCCGAGTACGCCGAGCACGCTCCAGACCATCGTCAACGATGTCTGCGCAAGGTTTGAGTCCCACAGCTGCGCATCCCACGCGACCCCGCCCAGTTGATGCGTTGCACGCAGCGTCGCCACCGTGACGAAGGCGAAGCCCGCGACGGCAAGCACGGCGACGCGCCGTCGTGCGAACTCGTCTGGTGCAGCGGGATCCACGAGCCAGCGAGCAGCACAGGCGAGTACGCCAAGCTGGATCAGCTCGACGGGATTGAGAATGGGTATGAACGGCAGCGGGGTATTGTCCCCCGCCTCCCACAGCAGCAGCACGAAGGTGCACGATACAACCATCGCCTGCAAACCGAGCAGCACGCCGCGATGCTCGTTGAAACGATCCGTCAACGGCGCGGCGATCCAGCGCGGGCGCACGAGGGTGATCGTCCACGCAGCCAGCAGCGGAAGTGTGGTGAGTGCATCGAGCCATCCGACACCGAGATGGCCATCCTTGCCGAACTGACGCAGCGCGAGCGCGACGGCGAAGGTCCACGTCCACAACCAGCCGATCTGCGCGAATGCAGCCACCGGGCCGCGCGCTTCGCGCAGCGCGTGCAGCGCGAAATAGCCCGACACCGCATATGTCGCGAATGCGGCGAGCCCCCAGCCCGCGAACGGACGCACGTCCGCGTCGGCGAACAGGAATACCAGGGCGACTCCGATAGCGAGCGCGAGCGCGGACGTCCATGCCGTCGCACTGGCCACGCTGCGCGCGTATGCAAGCGCCGCAAGCGCAGCAGTCAACGCGACAAACGCGAGCAAGGCCTGTGCGTGCAGTGGCTCCGGCACGAAGCGGTCGATTTCGTGCAGGCCTGCGCCGAACCACCATGCAAGGCCCCACAGGTAAAGCAGCAGTGCCAACGGCATGCGCGTGTCAGAACGCGCGTACAGCCACGCACTGACAAACGCGGCGCCGGCGATCAGCACGGCACTGATGAAGAAGCTGTTGGCGAGCGGTGTCGCTTCGCCATGTGTACCGAACGCGAGTGCGGCCACGAAAGCCACGGCCGCGAGCGCCTGCAGCAGCAATCCGCTGATCTGCGGCAGCACGCGCTGCTGGCGCAGGCCAAGCCAGACCAGCGCAGCGCCTTCGAGTGCAAACGTGCAGGCGGTCGAGCGCGCGCTCAGTGCGAGTGGCACGGCGAGCGTCGCAAAGCCGACGCCGAGCACGGCGAATGCTTCGCCGAGCACGCGCATGCGCTCGCGTGGCATCAGCTGCCATGCAAGCAGGGCATAGATCAGCGCGAGCGCAAGCGCCGAATACGCGAGCGGCATGCGCTCGCCGTCGAGCAACGCGGCATGCAGCGCGAACGCGACCAGAGGATTGCCGAACACCAGGGTGCCGTCGACGATGTCGCGCTGCGTCGGTTCGCGCTTGCGTGCATAAAGGATCGGAACCGCCACATAGATCGCGAAATAGATCAGCAGGAAAGGCTCGGTGCTCGCAAACAGCGCAGGTTGATAGCTGAGCACGCCCCAGGCCGTGCCGATCGCGAACGTGCAGAAGAATCCGAGCAGGTTGAGTGCACGCCATGACCGCACCCAGGCGATCGCGAAGATCGCGAGATTCAGCAGCGCGTAGTAGGCGAACAGCACGACGTGGTCGCCGCTGCCGGTCGATATCAGGATCGGCGCGGCGAAGCCGGCGAGGATGCCGAGCACGGCGAGCGCAAGCGCGTCCTGCTGCACGGCGAGCATGCCGGTACCCGCGACGAGGACCAGCATCAGCGCGAACGCGGCCGTCGGCGGCAGCAGATGATAAAGACGGAACGCGGCGAAGACCGTCATCAACAGCACGCCGATCGCACCGCCCTGCAAGCTCAAGCCGAAGCTGCGCCGGCGTTCGCGTTCACGCCAGCCGAAGACAAGTGCAGCGATCGCGGCGAGTGCGATGCCGACGATGCGCAGTTCGATCGGCAGCGTCAGCCAACCCTGGTCCGACGCATACTTGAGCAGCGCAGCGACGCCGGCGAACAGCACGAGCATGCCGACCTTGACCGGTACGTTGCCTTCGCTGAACCAGCGCTTCACCGAGGCAACCGCGCTTTCAAACGGATCGGGGCCGCTCGGACGACGCGGTGGAACGACCACGCGGCGAGTCGCTGCCGGCGTTGCAGTCGTTGCAGGCGGCATCGTTGCGGCAGGCGATAGCGGCGCGCCGGCAGATGACGATACGCTCGTCTCGTCCACGCGCAGATCGATGACGGGTGCGGCCCAGTCGGGTACCGGCGGCTCGGTCGTTTGCGCCGGGAGCGACGGCCTCGACTGCGTTGTGGACGGCACGACATCCGCATGCCCCGGACGCGGCATCGGCGCAGGCTCCATGCGTCGCGCCTGCGTCAATGCATCGACATCGCTGCGCAGCGCATCGAGGCGTGCGGAAATATGTCGCAGTCGCACCAGTATCAGACCACTGGCGAGGCCGAAGAAGAAGCCGACCGCGACCATGGCATCGCTGCCGGACATGCCCCCGATGACCATGCCGGCGAAGCAGCACGCGACGACGATCAAGAATCCCATTCCATTCCCCTTGGTTCCGGCCCGGCTCGCTTCGATCAGTAGACAGCCGCCTCCCCAGGCGGGCGCGTCTTGAAGCGCTTGTGCAGCCAAAGGTACTGGCTTGGCGCTTCGCGCACCATGCGTTCGATGCAGGCATTGACGCGCGCAGTATCGTTGACGACATCGCCGGTCGGAAACGCGTCGATCGGCGCTTCCAGCCGGATCGCATAACCGCCTCCGGCAATCCGCCGATGAAAAAACGGGATCACCTTCGCTCCTGACAGGCGCGCCAGATGATGCGTCGCCGTGATCGTCGCAGCCGGCATGCCAAAGAACGGCGCGAAGACGACGTCCTTGCCGCGCATGTCCTGATCCGGCGCGTACCAGACGGTGCCGCCCTCCTTGAGGTAACGCAGCGTCTGGCGCAATTCGTCCTTGGTGAACATCGCATCCGCGTAGCGCAGGCGCGCGCGTTTGATGGCCCACTCGAACGCCGCGTCGGCGTGCTCGCGATACATGCCGGCGATCGGAATGCGCTGCGAAACCAGACGCGCACAAAGTTCCAGATGGGAAAAATGCGCGCCGACCAGAAGCACCCCATGCCCGGCCGCGCGCGCGGCCGCAAGGTGTTCGAGACCTTCGATGGCCAGTGGTATGCGGCTTATCGCGCGTGCCGGCCCCATCCACGCGAGCGCGAATTCGATCAGCATCATGCCGCTGTCGCGCAGCGTTTGCTCAAGCAGCTCGGCGCGTGCGGTTTCGTCGAGCTGAGGAAAACACAGATCGATATTGCGCGCCGCGACGCGTCGGCGATCGCCAAGGAGGTGTGCCGCGAGCCAGCCCAATGCACGACCGATCGCACGCAACCATGCATACGGCAGTCGGGCGCCGAGCGCGATCACGCCGAGTCCCAGCCAGGCGGGCCAGTGGCGCGGAGCGAGCAGGGCGATGCGGAACGGCGGAGCGGCTTGCGGCATCCGCGGATTATGAAGGAAGCAAGGCTGAGGCTGAGGGTGACGGGAGGCAGCGTGCAAGGCGAGATGGCCGTACCTCGTTCGTCAATCGCATCGCGCGGCGTTCGGTCCTATTTTGCAGGGCCTCAAAGCTATACTGCCGCACCTTCGGCACCCAAGATTCCTGTGTTCCAGCGCTTCATCTACACCCTTACCCTCTACTTGCTGACGCCGTTCGTCGTCTATCGACTCGCCGCGCGCGGCATCAAGTACCACGGCTACTTCGCCCGCTGGCGCGAACGCTTCGGTTTCTTCGCCGATCCCGGCATCAGGGACAGCATCTGGATCCACGCGGTCTCGCTGGGCGAGGTCAACGCGGCGGTGCCCTTGATCGAAGCGCTGATGCGACGCTATCGCGAGTCGCCATTCGTGATCACGACGGTCACGCCCACCGGATCGGATCGCGTGCTGCAATTGTTCGGCGATCGCGTTTTCCATGTGTACCTGCCGTACGACCTGACCACTGCGGTCAAGCGGTTCCTCAATCGCGTGCGGCCGCATCTGGCCGTGATCATGGAAACCGAGATCTGGCCGAACCTCTTCATGACCTGCGCCGAGCGCGACATTGCGATCGTGATCGCGAACGCGCGCCTGTCGGAGAAATCGTTGCGCGGCTACTGGCCGATCCAGCCGTTGGCGCGACGCGCGATCCGCTGCGCGAGTTTCGTCGCCGCGCAATCGACGTCCGATGCGGAGCGCCTGCGCTCGCTGGGTGCGGCGGAGCCCCGCCTGGCGATCGTCGGCAACCTGAAATTCGACATGACCGTGCCGGAAGGTGTGCGTGATCGAGGTCTCGCCTTCCGAGTAGCCGCCGGCAGCGGAAGGCCGATATGGATCGCAGCGAGCACGCACGAAGGCGAGGAGCTGACCGTGCTCAAGGCGCAGGCGGAAGTACTGCGTCGCTTTCCGGACGCGTTGCTGCTGATCGCGCCGCGTCATCCGGAGCGCTTCAAGCCGATCGTCGCCGCCTGCCGCGCCTATGGTTTTCGCACCCAGATACGCAGCGAGGACGGCGGCGCCGCTCCGGCCTGCCAGTGTTTCGTCGTCGATTCGATGGGCGAGTTGATCGAGTTCTATGCCGCAGCCGATGTCGCCTTTGTCGGCGGCAGCCTGGTGCCGGTGGGTGGGCACAACCTGCTGGAGCCGGCGGCACTCGAATGCCCGGTCATCGTCGGCCCGCAGACATTCAATTTCGAGGAAGTCACCGAAGATCTGATCAATGCCGGTGCAGCGCTCAGGATTGCCGATGGCGATGCGCTCGGTCCGACGGTCGTGCGCCTGCTTTCGCGTGAAGTCGAGCGTCGCAGCATGGGCGAGGCGGCACACCGCGTGATGGCGCGCGAACGTGGTGCCGTCGAACGCACGATGGAGATCGTCGAGCACGTGTTGCTCGAAGCAGGAAATGCACAGGCGAGGATTTCCAGCCGCTGATCTGCGACGAGCAGGTCGTCGCCCATGTGACGTCGGCGTGATAGCCGCATCTGGCGCCGCCGAACGGACCGGACAGCGTGGACCCATCCGCTCCGCGCGCGGAACGGAACTGGCGCATCGGGATTTCGAATGGCTACGCGAGCAAAAAAAAGGCGGGCCAGGCCCGCCTTTTTCAATTGTGATGCGTGTGTTATTCGAGCAATGCGTTGATCGCCTCGAGATCCTTGACTTCGATCACGCCCGCTGCCTGTTTGAGCAACAGCCCGCTGAGCACGAATGTATGCCGCGCCGACGAGTAGCCGCTTTGCGCCTGCAGCAAGGTCTGCTGGCTGATCAGCACGTCGACGATCGTGCGCGTGCCGACTTCGTAGCCGGCCTGGGTCGCTTCGACCGAGCTCTGCGCCGATACCACGGCCGCCTTGGTCGCCTCGACCGCGCTCGCGCCCGCGATCACCGAACGGAAATCGTTGCGCGTGGTCGCTTCGACCTGGCGACGGTTGAATTCGAACTGATCCTGCACGAAGTCGCGGTTGTAAATCGCCTGACGTACACGCGATTGGGTCAGGCCGCCGCTGAAGATCGGCACGTTCAAGGTTACCGATACCGTACTTCCCCAGCGCGGGTCACCGCTGAAATTGTGGAATTCGCCGACCCCGCCAAATCGCGTATCGGACCAACTTGGCGACCGTCCATAGCTCAGCTGGCCGCTGATCGTGGGCAGATGGCCGGCGCGCGCAGTGTTGATGTTCGCATTCGCGGCATCGACCTGCAGTGCGGCCGAACTCAGCGTCGGGTTCTGCTTCAATGCGACGTCCACCCAGGCGGCCGGATCGTCCGGTGTCGGATGATCGAGTGGCAAGTTTTCGCGCAACTTGTGGAACTCGCCGGGCTCCTTGTTGGTGAGCTCGCGTACCGCTTCGCGCGCCTGATCGAGCGCGTTGCGGTTGTTGATCACGCTGGCAACCGCCTGGTCATGCTGGGCCTTGGCGTCGTTGACGTCGGTGATCGCGGCGAGGCCGACTTCGAAGCGCTGTTGCGCTTGCTCGAGCTGGCGTCCCAGCGCCTTCTCGTTCGCGTCGGCGAAGCGCAATGCATCGATTGCGGTAAGCACGTTGAAGTACGCAGTGGCGACGCGCACCAGCAACGCCTGTTGTGCGGCGTCGTAGGTGGCGGCACCGGCTTGAGCGGTGTATTTGCTCGACTTGAGCGCGGTCCAGCGGCTGATATCGAGGATGCTCTGATTGAGCGTGGCGCCGGTCGAACGCGTGTAGCTGGTGCTGGTCAACCCGTCGACGGCGATCAGCGGTGGATTGGGGTCGTTCGGCAGTGACGGGTCCTGAATCAGCGATTGGCCATCATCGCCACCGCGCGTGCGCGAGAAGGAAAGGCTGGCCGCGATCAGTGGCAGCAACGCCGATCGCGCCTGGTCGACACCTTCATCAGTAGCGAGTTTTGTGGCCTCGGCGCCCGACAGGGTCGGGTCGGAAGCGCGGGCATCCTGATAGATCTGGATCAGGTCGTCGGCGTGCGCGGCGTTGGTGCCGATCGCCAGCAACAACGCCAGCGGCAGGGAACGGGTGCGAATCATCGGGTCTTCCTCGAAGGGTCAGGGTTTCGCTGGTCAGGCCGCGCTCAGAGCGCGAAGCGACGCGGTGGTTCGGCATGCAACAGGTAGGGAACGTCGGTCTCGAACAGGCTCTCTTGTTGCCAGTGCGTCGCATCGACGCGCACGAACAAGGTTGCCTGCATGGCCGGCGAGTCACCGACGATCGCGAACACGCGTCCGCCCGGTTTTACCCAGTTGCGGAAGCGGTCGGGCAGTGCATGGACAGCGCCTCCGACGACGACGACGTCGAACGTCTCGCTGCTGGAGAAGTCGCGCAGCGCATCGCCGACCTCGATTCTGGTATTGCGCAGTTGCGCAGCGGCAAGTTGCGCGCGCGCGGCATCGGCAAGATCTGCGTGACGCTCCACGCTCAGTACGGTAGCGCCAAGCTGCGCCATGCAGGCGGTAAGGAAACCCGTGCCGGTGCCGATTTCAAGCACGCGTTCGCCGGGAATCAGTGCGAGCGCCTGCAGGATGCGACCCTCGACGACCGGCTTGAACATCACCTCGTCATGGCCGATCGGTAACGCGATGTCGGCGAACGCGAGATTGCGATGCTGTGCCGGCACGAAGTCTTCGCGACGGATGGAGCCGAGAGCTTCGAGTACACGTGAATCGAGTACTTCCCAGGTTCGCACCTGGTTCTCGATCATGTTCTGTCTCGCCAGCTCGGTATTGATTTGCACGGTCAGCGCTCCTTTGCTGGCGCCAGTTCAAAAGTGCGGCCATGGATGGCCGTTGTTTCATCTTCGCGATCAAGGACGAACGCAAAGGCCTAAAAGCATAGGCACTCGCCGCATCCACGGCAATCTACCTTGGCGGCGCGCGAGCCGGCGTCGAAGTGCCGGAAGTCACCGCGCCACGCGAGATGCATACGCTATGCGGCCACCGCGCCCTTGCGTGCAGGCGCATGCAACTCCTCCCGCGTGCGCGGCAGCGCTGCCGCGATGCCTGCAGCGAGCATTGCGTCGACGCGTGCCAACGGGCTGCTGGCATTGACGACGTCGCATGCAATGTTCGATGCAAGCTGCAGACTGAGCCAGCGCATCAGGTCGGATTGTTCGTCCGCGGACAGCGCGGACAATGTCCGCCTGGCTGCGCTGCGCAACTGCGCCACGACAAATTCCCCACGTTCGCCCCCCTCGAGCAGCGATGCGAACGTTCGTTGCGCCATGCGCAGCGGCAATCCCGCCGCGCTGCTCTCTTTCCATGCCTGTGCTGCACCCGAAACGATCATGGCATCACCCGAATGCGGGAAGCGGCGCGCAATGCGGGAATGTGATGCGTGATGAGAGAAGAAGGTTGCATGATGTCGTTCCTAGCAAGACATGAGCCAGCGTGAAAGCGGACCGCGCTTCATCGTTTCGCCATCGTTTTCGCAGACTGTTTGCCGGTGTCTGCGACAAATGCTCCCGACCGCGCCGCCCGGGGATGCGGGGGGAGGGAGAGACTCCCCGGGCGACGTGGCGAGAGGCTTTCAAAACGCAGAAACCCGGTTCAGAAGCGGAAGTTCGGAGTTCGCAGACCGCATCGGCACAGCTTCCCGAGGTCAAAAGCCGTGTCGGCGGCTTTCCAGCGCGTCCCGGAACGGCATAATTGCCGTTCATTCCGGTCGAACGGGCGAAACGTTCGACTTTATTCATGTACCGTGCGGTATAGTATAAAAACTAAACCGACTAGTCCAGCTAGTATTCGCCAAATGACATTAGCCATCGCCAAGTCTTGCGGCCCCGGTCGCCCGAAGGATCTCGAGAAGCGCGCGGCCATCCTCGATGCCGCCAAGCGCCTGTTTCCGCATTCGGGATTCGAAGGGACCAGCATGGATGCAATCGCCGCCGACGCGGGAGTGTCGAAACTCACGGTCTACAGTCATTTCACCGACAAGGAGACGCTGTTCTTTGCCGCCATCCAGGCGCGTTGCGAAGAACAGATGCCGGCGACGCTGTTTGATTTCGATCCGAAGGGACCGGCGAGGCACCAGCTTGAAGCGATTGCGCGCGCATTCCTCACCATGGTGATGGCGCCCGAATCGATCGCGCTCCACCGCCTGCTTACCTCTGGCCTGACTTCACCCAAGCTCGTGCAGTTGTTCTGGGATGCAGGTCCAAAGCGCGTACAGGCGGGGTTGCAGCAATTTTTGCGCCTCGAAGTCGAGGCCGGTCAGCTGGACATCGTCGATGTACCGCGGGCTGCTTCGCAGTTCTTTGCGCTGCTCAAGGGCGAGGTGCATGCACGACTGCTGTGTGGCTGCCAGGAGCCTGTGTCCAATCGAGACATCGACACGCATGTCTGTGCGACGGTCGATTTCTTCCTGCGCGCGTATGCCACCGAACGCAGCTGCATCCGACCCGTCGCGCATTGACGTGCGTGCTGCGCCGTTCGCGCCATCTCAGCCAGGAAAGTCGTCCGCATGCACGAGCCACTCGCGCAGCATGCTCTCGCTTTCTGCACTGATGTCGATGAAGCGGAAGCCAGCCCAGATCTGATCGCGCATGGTGGCAGCCTCGGTCCACGATTCGTGCACACCCACTTCGATCGGATGCAGGCGGCCGTGAGAATCGGGAAGGTGAAAAAGGAACTGGTAAAGGCCGTCCTCGACGATCGGGCCGCGCGCAACCACCATCATGCCGTCCATCGAGACATTGCCGAGTCGGCCGACGACTTCGCCTGTCATGGCGTCGGTCACCTGCAGGGCGACGTCGGGACGCTTGCGCGGCAGGCGGCGCTTTTCGATCATGCGCGGATCTCCAGATTCTTCATGCCTGCGCCTTTCCAGCGGTGCCGAGCGTCGACGGTCGCAGTTTGTCCATGATCGCCTTCCAGGCGCGGTCGATCAGCGATGTCTGTTCGTCGACAACAACGTGAACCTGGCCGCGCACGATGTCACGCGCCAATTGTTCCAGCGTCTTGTCTTCGGTACGCGCGCCGCGTTGATTCACGAACAGGCAGTGGCCGGTCATCGTCGAGAACCACGCGAGTTTCCGGCGCGCGGACGAACCCTGTTGGTTGAGAGTGAATTCGAACCAGGTGCCGAACGGCGTCTTCAAAAGTTGGGCCATGGCAGCAGATTCGGCCAAGTTGAGCGGTGGCGCAGAGTGCGCATCGGGCACTTCTGCGCGCGCCGTTTCGCTGCCGAGGCGGGTTGTCCCCTTGAGCGCACGATCGATGCGGTCCAGATTTTCGGGGCTCGGGTCCGCCGTCGTGCCGGCGGCTGGAAACAGCGTTTCGCGCACGCGATTGACATCGTCGACATGCAGGCCGACCTGACGCAGCCCCGTGTCCAGTTCATTCGTCAGCGATTCGTCAAGCGCTGGCGCACCGCCGCGCTGAACGAGTTTCTCGGCGATCGACAGGCGCCGCTGGTACTCACTGCCACCCTCGCCCTGACGCAGCACACTCAGCGCAAGCGCGTCGGTCCAAGCCTGTTCCAGCAGTGAGCGCACCATCGGGGTCGGCGCACTTTTCTGGATGATCCGCACGATCGCGCTGCGCGCGGTTTCGCGTGCGACATCAAGCTTGTCGCGCCCTTTCGCGGCATCGATGTGACGGCGCTCGACCACCTCGGCACGGCGTGCCAGCAACTGCATGTGTTGGCTCAGGTCGCCGAGCAGGTTCTGGAAAACCCCCAGATCGCCTTCGAAATCCGAACTCACGTGGTCGACCACGAGCTGCATCTTGCGCGTCAGGTCGGGATCCGCTTCCGTATCATCGACCCAGCGCGCGCCGGTTTCGGCGATCGTGTTCAGCAGTTCGCGCGCAGGATGATTGCGCCGCGTAAAGAAGGTCTTGTCGCCGAGTGCGACTCGCAATACCGGCACGTGCAATCGCGTCAGGAGGGAGCGTGCCCCGCTCCCCTCTCGCACATTGCTGGTGATGTGGTCGAACAACATGCCGACGAGGTCTATGGTGTCACCGTCCTCATCGGCCAGCTCAAGCGGACGCCCCTGCGGGCTTGCGCGACGCAACTTCACCATCAACGTGTTCTTGAAATGCTCGCTGTCATATCCGTTCTTGCCTGCCGCGGCCGAGGGTTTCGCCGCATGTTGCAAGGCGCCGAGGACGGATTGCAGGTCGTCGCGACTGGCGAGGCTCGCATCCGGATTGCCGATTTCGTGAGTGCCGTCCGTGTGTCGGCGTTCGCCCAGCAGACCGCGCAGCATCTTGAACAATTCCGTGTCGTCGTTGCCGGCCGGCGATCCGAATGCCGCTGGCGCCGATTCTTTCCGTGGCGCGGCCGCAGCGACCGCCGCCGCACGTGTCTGGCTCACCGGTGGCATCGATGTTTCGGGGGCGCCCCCCTGCTGCGCCGAGCCATAGCGCTGGGTAACCTGGATCTGAAGATTCGGAAGGATGCGCTGCGTTGCGAGATAAGCGTTGATGCGTGCGTAGAACGCAGCGATCGGCAGCATGACCACCCGATCGAACTCGCGGAATGCGAGAACGCGGTGGCCCGCCTCAATATCCAGTGCAAGCATCGCGTAACGACACGCGGCGGCGATCTGGGCCGGACCCAGCGGCATCACGTCATTCGCGCAAGCGGGCGTGCCGGCGATTACGCCGAGCCGATGCGACAGCGCGTAAAGCGCCTGGCTATTTCGTATCTCGGACTTGCTGGCGATTTCCTGCAGCGCGAGGTCCTCTTCAAGGACGGCTGAATCGACCAATTCAAGAGCGGCACGGCCTCGGTGCGTCGCGAACTCCAAAGACGTATCCGGTGCCTGGGCAGGGGCGTTCGGTTGTCTGACTTTCGCCAGCGTCGATTCCACGTGTTGCAGAAAGCGCGGTGCGACATCGGCCCGTGCAAGCTTGATGACGCGAAGGTCCTCGAACAAGGATTGCTGCCGTTCGTTGTTGTTGGCGCGTTCGGCCAGCTTGAACAGCGCGTTCTCGATTTCATCGAGCGTTTGCGCGATGGCGGATTCGAAATGGGCGTAACTCTGCTCGATCAGACCATCGAGCACCGCGCGCACGCGCGGCGGCAGATCGGATCTCTGTGCCAGCATTACAAACGCCTCGCCGTGTGCCCGTTTGATGCCCATCTCCCCGTGGCTGTTACGCATATTCCCGTGCCCCGGCAGCGTGCGGTCGTGCGCCGAGGGTCGACATCCGCGACGTTCCGTTCGTCCGCATCACGCCGTCGTGTGGGTTCTTCGTCTTGTATCGCTGGCGGGTGCGTTTCCCCTGCGTATCCCGTCGCGTGTCCGATTCTTGCACGTCGCCCCGCGAGCGAACAGGGGTCTATTCGCGGTCGGTGCGAGTTTCCACGCCGATCAATTCCTCGTCGTCGCCGACGCGCAAGCTGACCTCGATCGGGCGGCAACAGATCGCGCAGTCCTCGACATACCGTTGCGAGCCGGCCGACAAATCGACCTGCGTTTCGAAGCCCTCGCCGCAATAGGGGCAATGCAGGGTGATCGGTTCGATCATCGTGGCTCCAACGTCGGAAAGTCAGCGCGAACAATAGCGCAGCCATACGCGCTGGACGCGGGCTGTTGCGCAGCCACGTAGCGCCTTGCCGTTGTCCGTTGCGTCGCTACACCGATTCCGGAAGGAACAGTCCAACCACATCATTGAGATAACGACTGCCCGTCTCGGTCGCTACGATTTGCGCGGGATCCTTTGCCAACCAACCGCGTCCGCGCGCATCGTTCAGTTTTCCGTCGATCACGCCAAGGGCGAGTCCGCTGCGCTGACCGAACAGCGACATGGGAACGCCATCGTTCAGGCGCAACGCGTTCATCATGAACTCGAACGGCAAATCCGC
>JBDSBK010000163.1:0-9890 GCA_039921645.1 Dokdonella sp. | reverse complement strand
GATGGCTCGTTCTCGATCGATCAGCAGCGCTACAACGCGCAGTTCGGCGGCCAGCTGTTCTACGAAATCAAGAACGGCAAGATCACCCAGCCGCTCGAGGACGTCGCCTACCAGATCCGCACGCCGGAATTCTGGAATTCCTGTGCGGCAGTCTGCGATCAGGGCGACTTCCGCTTCGGCGGTTCGTTCTTCGATGGCAAGGGCCAGCCGGGTCAGGTATCGGCCGTGTCGCATGGATCGAGCACCGCGCGCTTCAATGGCGCCAACGTCATCAATACTGCGCGCAGCCTCGGCTGACGGCGGGCGGAGAAATCAACGATGAGCATGTATACCGAGCAAGAAGCCAAGGCGATTCTCGACAAGGCGATCAAGGCGTCGAAGGCCGACCAGTGCACAGCGACGCTGACCGGCGCGAGCGGCGGCAACATTCGCTATGCGCTCAACAGCGTATCGACCAGCGGCTACGTCAGCGACGCCGACCTCGCGATCGAAGTCGCGTTCGGCAAGCGCATCGGCACCGCCACGATCAACGCGTTCGACGACAAGTCGATCGAGGCGGTCGTGCGTCGCGCCGAGGAACTGGCGCAGCTCGCTCCCGAAAATCCGGAGTTCGTGCCGGCGATAGAAAAGCAGACCTACAAACCGACCGGCACCTTCATCGAGAAGACTGCCGCGATCACGCCGGAATACCGCGCACAGGTCGCAGCCGACTGCATCGAGCCCTGCCGCAAGGACAAGCTCGTCGCGGCCGGCTTCTTCACGGACACGCAGAACTTCGCCGCGATCGCCAACAGCAAGGGCAACTTCGGTTACCAGACGTCGACCGGCGCGGATTTCACCTGCACCGTGCGCACCGATGACGGGCACGGCTCCGGCTGGGTTGCGCGCAATCTTTCCGATATCGGCAAGTTCGATGCGAAGAGCGACATCAAGACGGCCATCCAGAAGGCCAAGGGCTCGGCCGATGCGAAGGCGCTGGAGCCGGGAAAATACACGGTCATCATGGAACCGGCAGCAACCGCCGGCCTCATCTCGTTCATGATGTTCGGCTTCGATGCGCGCCAGGCCGACGAAGGCCGCAGCTTCCTGTCGAAGAAGGGCGGCGGCAACAAGCTCGGCGAAAAATTGTTCGACGATCGCGTGACGCTCTATGCGGACCCGTGGGACACCGAAGCTGCCGTATTGCCGTGGGACAACGATGGCCTCGCACGCGAGCGCACGCCGATCATCACCAAGGGCAAGGTCGATTATCTGCAGTACTCGCGGTACTGGGCGCAGAAACAAGGCAAGAAGGCGATTGGCCAGCCCGGCAACCTGATCATGGTCGGCGGCGACAAGTCGACGATGGATCTGGTCAAGGGGACCAAGAAGGGCGTCCTCGTCACGCGCACCTGGTACATCCGTCTCGTCGATCCGCAAACCGTGCTGCTGACCGGTCTCACGCGCGATGGCACGTTCTACATCGAGAACGGCGAGATCAAGTATCCGATCAAGAATTTCCGCTTCAACGAATCGCCGGCGATCATGCTCAACAACATCGAGGAGATCGGCAAGCCGGTGCGTGTCGGCGACGACGAATCGCCGTTCGTGATGATGATCCCGCCGATGAAGGTGCGCGACTTCACGTTCTCCTCGCTGTCGGACGCTGTGTAGGAATTCCCCTTCTCGCTCCGGGGCAGCAGCCCGCGTTTTGGCGGGCTGCGGGTGGCGCGCATCCCGCAGCGAAAAGGAAACGACGAAATGACCCGCGCCGAATTCCTTCGCTTGATCTGTGCCGGCGTCGTACTCGCGCCGCGGGCAAGGCATGCGCTCGCCGAAGTGGCGGCCTACGATTTCTGGTTCACGCGCCTGATGTACGAGTCGGGCGACTGGGACGTCGACCAGCGCATGCCGTCGAACCTGCTCGACGCGTTGATCCAGTACACCACGCTGCGTGTCGATACGAAGGAGCGCGTGCTGCCGCTCGCCGATCCGCGCATGTTGACCCAGCCGTTCTGCTACATGGCGGGACACAAACTGGTCGAATTCAATCCGGACGAACGGCGCAACTTCGAGCGCTATGTACGCAACGGCGGCTTCGTTCTCGTCGACGACTGCAACCACGATATCGATGGTCTGTTCGCGAAATCATTCGAGCGAGAAATGACCGGGATCTTCGGCGACGATGCGTTGAAGAAGTTACCGAAGAAGCATCCGCTGTTCGCGAGCTTCTTCACGTTCGACGGGCCGCCCAACACGAACTTCGAACTCAACGGCTGGGGCGACGACCTCGTGCACGAATACCTCAAGGGCATCGAGATCGACGGGCGCCTCGGCGTGCTCTACAGCAACAAGGACTACGGCTGCGAGTGGGACTACGACTGGCGCAACAAGCGCTGGCTGGCCGAGGACAACACGAAGTTTGCGGTGAACGTCGTCATGTACGCACTGACGGCATGACGAACACGAATCCATGGACAACCCGATGAAAGATGTGGCTACCGAGCAATCCGTGCAGCGCCAACTCGACAGGCTCGCTGCATTGCGCGACGCGATCGCCCAGGTGATCGTCGGCCAGCGCGAGGTCGTCGAGCAGCTGCTCATCGGCTTGCTCGCCGGCGGCCACTGCCTGCTCGAAGGCGTGCCCGGACTCGGCAAGACCCTGCTCGTGCGTTCGCTCGGGCAGGCGCTCGCCCTCGATTTCCGCCGTATCCAGTTCACGCCGGATCTGATGCCGAGCGACATCATCGGCACCGAAATTCTCGAGGAAGACCACGGCACCGGCAAACGCTATTTCAAGTTCCAGAAGGGCCCGGTTTTCACCAACCTTCTGCTCGCTGACGAACTCAACCGCACGCCGCCGAAGACCCAGTCGGCGCTGCTGGAGGCGATGCAGGAACGCACGATCAGCTATGCCGGCACCACCCATGTCCTGCCGCAACCGTTCTTCGTGCTCGCCACGCAGAACCCGCTGGAACAGGCGGGCACGTATCCGCTGCCCGAAGCGCAACTCGACCGTTTCCTGCTGCACATCCGCGTCGACTATCCGGATGAAACGGAAGAGCGCGCGATCCTCGCGCAGACCACCGGAAGTGCCAGCGCGCACATCCAATCCGTGATGAGCGGCGACGAAGTCATCGCGTTGCAGAAACTCACACGCGATGTGCATGTCGGCGACGATCTGCTCGCCTGGATCACGCGGCTCGTGCGGGCGACGCGGCCACAGACCAGCGATCTGCCCGAGGTGCGCGAGTGGGTGCGCTGGGGTGCGGGTCCGCGCGCAGGCCAGTCGCTGGTGCTGGCTGCGAAGGCGCGTGCCCTGATCCATGGCCGTTTCGCCGCGACCCGCGACGACGTCAAGGCGCTCGCGGCGCCAGTCATGCGCCATCGCCTGCTGCTGTCGTTTGCGGCCGAGGCCGAGCAGCGCAGCAGCGATGACGTGATCGCCGCGTTGTTGCGCGGCATGCCGTTTCCCGCCTGATCTCTCTGCGGAGATGACACGATGAAGGGTGCTACGACAGGCGCTACCCATCCGGTTCTCCGCGCCGAGAGCCCCTTGCCTGCGTGAATACGATCGATCTCGTCGCGCCGGATGTGCGTGCGCGCTTGCGCGACCTCCGCCTCGTCGCGCGATCCGGTGCGGGTGGGGACGGCCTTGGCCAGCACACGAGTCGCAGTCGGGGCGCTGGACTGGAGTTTGCCCAGTACCGTTCTTACGAACCCGGCGACGAGCCCCGTCGCATCGACTGGAAGCTCTACGCGCGCTCGGATCGCTACTTCGTTCGCGAAGCCGAACGCGACAGTCCGTTGACGGTCTGGTTGATCGTCGACGCAACGGCTTCGATGAATCAGTCGGACGCTGCGCGTCCTGGTTTCAGCAAGCTCGATGCTGCCAAGGGACTTGGCGCGTGCGTGATTGAACTCGCGTTGCGACAGGGCGATCGCTTCGGTGTCATAGCGCTTGGTGGAAGCGCGCCTTTGCTGATTCCGGTGTCGGGTGGTCCACGCCAGCGCGATCGATGCCTGCTCAAATTCTCACGCCTGACGGCGGCCGGTCAGTGGCCGGACGCTGACTCGCTGCGACCTTTGTGGGAGCGCATCCGTCCGCCATCGCTGGTCGCGTTCCTGTCCGATTTTTTCGACGACGCCGTGACCGATCTGGCCACGCGCCTCGCTGCGGCGCGGCGCGAGGTGGTCGCCGTGCAACTGCTGAGTGCGGAAGAACGCGATTTCCCGTTCATCGGCGGCCATCGGTTTCGTGATCCGGAGTCCACCAACGAAAGACGCGTCGACGCAGCGGCGGTGCGCAAGGACTATCTGCAGCGATTCGGCGTCGCCCGCGCGCAACTCACCAGTCATCTCACCGCAAGCGGTGTGCGCAACACCGCGCACGTGCTCGACGAACCGCTGGATGCGCCGCTGCAGCGATTCTTCGGTCAGCGGCAGCAACGCGCATGAGCTTCAGCCTGCTCGCGCCGTTGGGCCTCGCCGCGCTCGCAGCGTTGGCGCTGCCACTCCTGATTCATCTGATCCGCAGGCTCGAACTCAAGACGACCGATTTTGCCGCGCTGCGCTGGATCTCCGAACGCGAGACGCCGCGCCGACGCTTGCGGTTCGAGCGGCCGTGGCTTCTGCTGCTGCGCCTGCTGCTGCTCGCGTTGCTCGCCTTTTTGCTCGCGCGTCCGGTCATGACAGAGCCGGCTGTTCCGACGCGAGCGCGCATCGTCGTCGCACCGGATGTCGATCGCGCGTCTGCGGTTGCGGCGATCGGGAATGCTGCCGCGGACTGGCGCTGGCTCGCGCCAGGGTTTCCCTCCCTGGACGTGGTGCCGCCCGCCGGCACTGTGCCGCTTGCGAGCCTGTTGCGTGAACTCGACGCGGATCTGCCTGCAGCGAGTGCGTTGACCATCGTGGTGCCGAGTGAACTCGCCGGCCTCGACGGCGAACGTCTCCACCTCGGTCGCAAAGTGGATTGGCGCGTGCTGCCCGGCGTCATCGCATCGAGTGCGCCGACCGTTGCGAATGCATCGATTCGCATGGCGGTTCGCTACGCGACGGAGAGCGAATCTTCGTTGCGATATCTGCGTGCAGTCGTCGCTGCATGGAATGCGCGCGAACCTGGTCGGTACGACCTCGATGCGCAACCGTTGTCGGCGCCGATCGACGACAACGAGCGCTGGCTGATCTGGTTGGGGGCGAAATTGCCCGTCGCGACGGAGAGGTGGATAGAGCAAGGCGGCACTGCGGTATTGGCCGATCATCCGGAGCCGCACGGCGATGCGGTGTGGCGCGATGCCGATGGCAATGCGCTGGCTCAACGTTATGCATCGGGTCGCGGTCGCATCGTTGCGCTGCACGGTGCGCTGACGCCGCAAGCATTGCCGATCCTGCTCGACGCGGATTTTCCGGATCGCCTGCTCGCAGTGATGCGCGAAGCACCGCCCGCACCGACGCGCGCGTACGCGCAGGCGATGCAACCACTGCAGGAGGTCGTTTCCGCCAGCGACACCAAGTTCGCGCCCGGCGGCGCACGTCCGCTGGATGCGTGGCTCGCCGTGCTGATCGCGGGCTTGTTCCTGCTGGAACGGCTGCTCGCGACGCGTTCGCATGCCGAGGTGGCCGAATGAGCGTCGAACAGCGCATCGACCGGTGGCGGCGCGATGCGGCGCGTCGCCGGCTCGCCATTGTGCTCGCGCTGGCGGCGCCGGTTGGATGTGCGCTCGTGGTGCTTGGTGAACGCATCGGCGGCGCAACAATGGCTGGGATTTTCGCTGTCATTGTCCTCGCGATTTCCGCTGTTGTTGCGGCGCGTGCATGGCATCGAATCGACAAGCGCTGGATCGCGCGCCGTCTCGATGCGTCGGCGCAGGCGATGGACGAGAGCGCGGCCTTGTTGTTTGCCGACGAGCAGGGGTTGTCGGCGCTCGAACGCCTGCAACAGGCGCGCTTGCGTATTCGCCTCATCGACCTTGACGCCGACCTGCGTCCGCCATGGCCGCGACGAATGCTGTTCGCGAGCATTGGTCTTGCGCTCGCGATCTTCGCCGTCGCGGCGGCATGGTCCGTGCGGCAAGCGGGGCTGGATCGATCCGATACCGTCGCGAATTCATCGCCACGGACCACGACCGCGATCTCGCGGGTTGAACTGTCCATCATGGCGCCTGCTTACACGCAGAAGTCTGCAAGAAGCGAATCAGCACTCGACGCGAAGGCGCCCGAGGGATCGCACCTTGCATGGCGGCTGCGTTTCGATCCGCAGCCCAAGGCAGCGAATCTGCAGTTCCACGACGGGAGTCATCTCGCACTCGCGCGCAGCGGCGACGACTGGCAAGCCGAACGTATCCTCGCTGCATCGACGCTGTACCGCATCGTGCTCGACGATGCACCGCCGCCCGCCGATGATCGCCTGCATCGACTCGACGCCGTTGCCGACCTGCCGCCCGACGTGCGCGTGATTCGCCCGGAAAAATCGCTGACCCTGCTCGATGCGCAGCAGAAGACCTGGGAACTTGCGTTCGAGGCGAGCGACGACTTCGGCCTCGCACACGCCGACCTCACGCTTACGCTCGCGCAGGGCACCGGCGAGAACATCGCGTTCAAGGAACAGACGATCGCGCTCCGCGGTGAAGCATTCGATGCCGCGGGAGATCTGCATCATCAACGCTATCGACACGTGCTTGATCTTGCGGCTCTCGGTATCGTCAAGGGCGACGACGTGATCGTCCGCCTCGCTGTCACCGACAATCGCGAGCCGAAGCCGAACACGACGCGCAGCGCGAGCTTCATCCTGCGCTGGCCGGTCGATGCGTCGACCGACAGCGCCGGCCTCGAAGGCATCGTGCAGAAGACGATGCCGGCGTATTTCCGCAGCCAACGCCAGATCATCATCGACAGCGAAGCGCTGCTCGCCGACAAGCCCAACGTCGACGACGCGCACTACCTGGCGCGTTCCGATGCGCTCGGTGTCGACCAGAAAATCCTGCGCCTGCGTTATGGCCAGTTCCTCGGCGAGGAGTCCGAGGGCAAGGCCGAACACGCACCCGAAGCGCTGCCGCGCGACGGCGCCGACACGCAGTCCGGCGCGCTCGCGAGCGCGCACGAAGCACAGGAGAATTCGGCCCCTCCAACGGCAACGACCAAGTTCGGACAGGAAGGCAACACCGTCGCCGAGTACGGCCATGTGCACGACATTGCCGAGGCGGCGACCCTCCTCGATCCAGACACGAAGGCGACGCTCAAGTCGGCGCTCAACGAGATGTGGCAAGCCGAGTTGCACCTGCGCCAGGGTCAGCCCGACGAGGCGTTGCCGTACGAACATCGCGCACTCGAGTTCATCAAGCAGGTGCAGCAGTCGACGCGCATATACCTCGCGCGCGTCGGCCTGGAACTGCCGGTACCCGATGAGGCGCGTCGGTTGACCGGCGAGCGCAAGGACTTGAGCGACCGCATCGGCACGCTTGCTGCAGCGACCACGAACGATGCGACTCTCACCGATCTCTGGCGCGCGCTTGCCGAAAACGGCACGCCCGACTGGAGCGCGGCCGACACCTGGATCACGGCGCATCAGGCGGCCTTGCCGGATGCGCTCGGCGTGCTCTCTGCGATCGATCGCGCGCGACGCGAGACCGCGTGCGCCGATTGCCGCAAGGAACTGCAGAGCCTGCTGTGGTCGCTGCTGCCGACGCCTGCGGCCGGCAGTGAGCCGCGCACTGCACCGGATGTCGTCGGGCGCGGCTATCTCGATGCGATTCGTGCCGACGAAGCGCGTGTCGATGCGACCGGCAATGGCGCGTCGAAACAGGTGTCGCAGTGAACGCGACGTGGATCATCGCAACGCTGCTGGGCCTGGCGCTCACGCTGGGTATCGCGCGCGCACTGCGCGGTGCGCGTGCGTATCGTGCCGCGCGCATTGCATTGCAGAGCGTAGCCGCAGCGCTGCTCTACCTGTGCTTGCTGCCGCCATGGATCGACGAGGACTTCACCGCAGGCGAGCTTGTCGTACTCACACCCGGGGTCACGGAAACCCAGCTCGAAGCGCTGCATGCGAGCGCGCTGACGATCGCACTCCCCGGCAGTACGGATCAGCGCGGCATCGAGTCCGCACCCGATCTCGGCACGGCGTTGCGCCGCCACCCGGACAGTCGCCGTCTGCGCATCGTCGGCGGCGGCTTGCCTGCGCGCGATCGCGATGCGGCGCGCGGACTCGTCGTGGATTTCGATGCAGCGCCGCTGCCGCGCGGCGTGGTCGAGTTCGAGACGCAGTCCGACATTCGCGCGGGCAGTCGATGGTGGCTGCGCGGCCGCGTCGAGGGCGTGCCGCATGGGCGCGTCGAATTGCGCGATCCCGGTGACCAGCTCGTGGCGAACGCAGATCTCGATGAAGGCGGCCATTTCCTGCTGCAGGCGCAGGCGAAAAGCGCAGGCAATGCGCTGTTCGCAATGCGCGTGCTCGATCAGGACGGCACACGCGTGGACGAGGTCGCCGTGCCCTTGGTCGCGCGCAGTGCGGAACCGACAAAGTTACTTCTGCTCGCCGGCGCGCCAGATCCCGAACTCAAGTATCTGCGGCGTTGGGCCGCCGATGCGGGCATCGCAATCGACAGCCGCGTCATCCTGACCGACGGTGTCGCGCTGACCGAAGGCACAGCGACGCTCGATGCCGACGCGCTGAACAAGGCGGATATCGCCATCATCGACGAACGCGCGTGGGCCACGCTCGACGCCAACGGGAAATCCGCATTGAAGGCCGCTGTGCGCCACGGGCTGGGGCTGCTGTTGCGCGTGACAGGCCCGGTGTCGGCGCCTGTCGCCGCGGACTGGGCCGGCTTGGGTTTTGTTCTGCATCCGGACGATGCAGCGCAAACCGTGGCGCTCACGCATGTCCTCGGTCTCGCCAATGGCGCACCCAGTTTTACGCGCCGCTCGCTCGATGTCGATGCGCTGGATGCGACGTCGTTGCTGCGTGCCGACGACGGCGCGCCGCTCGCGCTCTGGCGCGCGCAAGGTCAAGGTCGCGTCGCAGTCTGGTGGCTCGCCGACAGTTGGCGGCTCGCACTGGCGGGCGAGCATGCACCATTCGCCACCTTGTGGAGTGGAGTGCTGAAGACGATTGCGCGTGCGCGCGGAGCGGCACAGCTGGTGACGCCATCGGATGCGCGCGTGGGCGAGCGCGCCATACTGTGCGCCATCAAGCCCGGTGACGTCGTCGAGAATGAGCAGGGCAATCGCATCACGCTGCTGAACGATGATGCGTCGTCGCGCGATTGCGCGGGCTACTGGCCCGCGCAATCAGGTTGGCACACGCTGATTTCGGGCAGCCGCCGCTGGCCCTTTAATGTGCGCGCCGAACATGACGCGCCGTCCCTGGTGCGCGCTGCCGATGCACGTACTACGCGTGCGTTGCTGGGTGCGTCCGAGCCTCCTTCGACGCTTTCCGTCCGTGCGAAACCCTTGCCGCGCTGGCCGTTCTATCTCGCGTGGCTCGCGGTCGTCGCCACGCTGTGGTGGATCGAACGCGCGGCGACGCGTTCGCCTGCGCCAGCTGCCTGATGGCCCATCCGTCGCGAAGGAATTTGTGGGAGCGGCTCCACAAGAAGCTGCTCCACAAGAAGCTGCTCCACAAGAAACTGCTCCGCAAGAAATTGCTCCACAAGAAATTGCTCGACAAGAAACTGCTTCGCAAGAAATTGCTCCCATAAGGAGCCGCTCCCGCAAAAAGCCGATCAGTCGCTCGCGTAATCGTAGGGGCCGCCGCGCTCAAGTGCGCGCTGATAACCGGGGCGTGCGTGGATACGCGCGAGCCAATCCAAAAGCCGCGGTCGCTGCGGGCCGAGTACGCCACCCGCTGCCGCGGCCTCGATTGGAAAACTCAGCTGGATGTCGGCTGCCGTGAATTCGTCGGCGACGAACCA
>JBDSBK010000162.1:0-5066 GCA_039921645.1 Dokdonella sp. | reverse complement strand
CTTTCCTCGTAAACCCAACCATGTTTCGCGGTTGCGCCGTCCGCCATGGTCGTCGTGTCCTTTGCCGCAGCTTCGGTCTTTGCGATCTTCACTGCGCTGTCGGCGACGGCGATTTTCGGCGCAGCGTCGGCAAACGTCGCGATTACCTTGCAATCGGTGAATCCCGCCTGCTTGCTGGTGTACGCAATGCTGCCGTCCTTGGTATTGCACTTGTACAGGACACTCGCACCGGCATCGCAGGCGGAAAAAAGCCCGAGTGCAAGCAGGACGGCGCAGGCGATGGGCGGGCAGGAATGCGGCATGGGCACTATTGAAACCTTTCCGGGGCGCAAGTTTCCGCCTGTTCGATCACGCTACCGCTGGTTGCTGCCGGTGGCGGCGTTGGCGACGCGTCGTTTTACCACGTAAACTACTGGGCTTCCTAGGATTTCAGCAATGACTGGCAAGCTCTACATCAAGACCCACGGTTGCCAGATGAACGAGTACGACTCGACCAAGATGGCCGACGTGCTGAAGGCATCGCACGGCCTGGAGCTGACTCTGGACGAGAACGAAGCCGACGTCATCCTGATCAACACCTGCTCGATCCGCGAACGGGCACAGGAAAAGGTCTTCAGCCAGCTCGGCCGCTGGAAGTCGCTCAAGAAGGACGGCAAGTCCGTCGTCATCGGTGTCGGCGGCTGCGTTGCGAGCCAGGAAGGCGCAGCGATCGTGAAGCGCGCGCCCTACGTCGATCTCGTGTTCGGCCCGCAGACACTGCATCGCCTGCCGCAGATGATCGAGGCGAACCGCGCCAGCGGCAAACCGCAGGTGGATATCTCGTTTCCGGAAATCGAGAAGTTCGACAAGCTGCCCGAGCCTCGCGCCGATGGCCCGACCGCCTTCGTCTCGATCATGGAAGGCTGCTCCAAATACTGTTCGTTCTGCGTGGTGCCGTACACGCGTGGCGAGGAAATCAGTCGTCCATTCGACGATGTGGTCGCTGAAATCGCGACGCTCGCCGACCAGGGCGTGCGCGAGGTGAACCTGCTCGGGCAGAACGTCAATGCGTATCGCGGTCCGATGTTCGACGGCGCTGCCGCGCAACTGGGTGGGCGGCTGATCGATGGAAAATATGCGGATCTGGGATTTCTGATTCACGCAATCGCGCAGATCGATGGTATCGGCCGCATCCGCTTCACGACCTCGCATCCGCTGGAATTCTCGGACTCGCTCATCGAGGCATACGCGAATGTGCCGCAGCTGGCGAATTACCTGCATCTGCCGGTGCAGTCGGGTTCCGATCGCATCCTTGCAGCGATGAAGCGTGGCTACACCGCGCTCGAGTTCAAGCAGAAGATCCGCAAGCTGCGCGTGGTGCGGCCGGATATCTGCGTCTCGTCCGATTTCATCGTCGGCTTCCCCGGCGAGAGCAACGCGGATTTCGACAAGACCATGAAACTCGTCGACGATGTCGGCTTCGACCAGAGTTTTTCCTTCGTCTATTCGAAGCGTCCCGGCACACCTGCCGCGACGCTCGAAGACGATACGCCCGACACGGTCAAGCATGAGCGTCTCAGGCGTCTGCAGGCGGCGCTCAACACGAATGCGAAGAAGATCGGCGAGGCGATGGTCGGCTCCGTTCAGCGCGTCCTCGTCGAAGGCCCCAGCGCGCGCGATGCGAGCGAGCTGACCGGCAAGACCGAAAACATGCGCAACGTCAATTTCCCCGGGCCCGCGCGACTGATCGGCCAGTTCGTCGACGTGACGATCACCGACGCGATGGTCAATTCGCTGCGCGGCCGCGTCGCCTTGAGCCACGAACGCAACGCCGCCTGATCGATGGCGGCGAACCTCGCGATCGAAGAAGTCGATGGCGCGGGATTCGATCGCGCTTGGCCGATCTTCCACAGCGTGATTGCCACAGGCGATACCTACAGTTATCCGCCCGATCTGACACTGGAGCAGGCGCGCTCGATGTGGCTCACGCCGCCGAGCCGCTGCTTCGTCGCCACACGCGATGGAGCGGCGCTGGGAATGTACATGCTACGCCCCAATCAACCCGGTCTTGGCGATCACGTCGCCAATGCCGGCTATATGGTCGCGCCGCATGCGCGCGGCCAGGGCATTGCATCGGCGTTGTGCGAACACTCGATGGACGAGGCACGCCGCGCTGGCTTCAGCGCGATGCAATTCAATTTCGTCGTCGCCAGCAATCAGGGCGCGATTCGTTTGTGGCAGCGCCACGGCTTCCAGATTGTTGGTCAGGTCCCCGGCGCGTTCCGTCATGCCGTCGACGGCGCAACCGATATCTTCGTGATGCATCGCCGGCTTTGACCGCGCGTTCGACGGCTCGGTTGACGTTCTCGATCGGTTGGACAGGCCGCAACCACCCTGAATTATTGCAGGAACGAATACCACTGACGCGCCACCCCTGGTTGGCCAGGAGCGGAATCCGCCGGAAGGTTCGTCCCCGCGGCGCATGTCAGTGCGCAGCACCGAATGTCGTAACCCCCAGGAACGCCATCCATTCGATGCCGACCTGTGAGGTGACTTGTGCAACCGCTGACCCGCTTTCGGACGTGCGCGCAAAGGGCGCGCACCCGCACCTGCAGGCTTTCCAGGCCATCGTCGGTGGCGATTTCCGTCATTTTTGCGGCTGTCCCCTGCGTGTCGGCCCAGACCATCGACGCGTTCAATCCGCAGCCGCAGACGGCGCCGACCACGCTGGCGATCCAGGCTGACGGCAAGGTTCTCATCGGCGGTTACTTTCTGGATGGCCCGAGCAGCACGCTCGTTGGCGTCCAGCGATTGAATACCGATGGATCCATCGATGCAGGATTCGTCGAGCCGGTAGTCAGCGCCGAAGTAAAAGCGCTCGCGGTGCAGGCCGATGGCAAGATCCTCATCGGCGGCTCCTTCATCGAAGTCGCGGGCCATACGCAACGCCATCTCGCACGCTTGAACGCCAACGGCTCGTTCGATGCCAGTTTCCTCGACCCAGATATCGACGCAGACGTCTGGGCCATTGCTTTGCAGCCCGACGGCAAGGTGCTCGCAGCGGGTGATTTTCAGACCGTCGGCACGACCGCGCGCGCATATGCGGCACGCTTCACGACAACGGGCTCCCTCGACGGCAGTTTCGTCGATACGCAGATCTGCTGCGGACCGGCGCGCGCGATAGCGTTGCAGGCGAACGGCAGTGTTCTGGTCGGCGGATATTTTCTCGGCGTCGTAGGAAATTCCGCGATCGGCTCGATCGCACGCTTCGGCGCCAGCGGGGCGCTGGACGCAGCATTCCCGGTCGACCCCTCCGCCACGACCGTCAGCACGATCGTAGTTGCCCCTGACGACTCGATCTACGTCGGCAGTTCCTACAGGACCAGCAATGACCAATCTCTGCGTCCCGTATCGAGACTGTCCCCGAACGGCACACTCGATATCGCGTATGCCGACATATTCACGGACAGCGGTACGAACACACTTGCATTGCAACCGAATGGAAAGCTGATGTTCGGAGGTCAGTTCCAGCTGATTGATGGACAGCCGCGGCATGCGCTCGCGCGGTTGAACGCCAACGGCACGCTCGATGCGAGCTTCGTCGACTTGAATTTCAACTTCGACGCTGGCGATCCCAATGGCTATGTTTTTGGCCTTGCAGCGCAACCCGACGGCAACACCATTGCGATCGGCAATTTCACGCTTGCCGCCGGCCAGCCCCGCCAGTTCGCAGCACGTGTTGTTAGCGGTGATGCCGTGCTCAGCAAACTCGGCGGACAAGCCTCAGGTACCAGCGTGATCGCCACGTGGACGCGCAGCGGTGATGGCGCTGAGCTTGCACAACCGCCGACTCTGCTTCATTCGAACGATGGCCTCACCTACACGGTGGTGGGTCCGATGGCGCGTATCGTCAATGGCTGGCAGGCAACCGCGAACTACAACGTCAATGGCGTACCGTTCTACTTGAAGGCGACGGGCTTGACGAGTACCGGCGCCGCCAACGGATCGTCCGGTCGGGTCGCAAGTCCCGTGTACGTCAGCGACCGGATTTTCGCGAACGGATTCGATTGAACCTCGGTGTCGCGCGCGTCGTGCCGGAATTCCAATCGCGCCCGCGTCGTCGCGAATGAATACACAATTCGGCCCAGTGTCAGTCGAACCGCCCAGAACCACGGAGTCGAGCAACCGGAGCGCCAGCGTGGACCCGATGCGCAACCACGCAGCGCGCCGAAACCCAGTACCATCGATGACAGACGGTTTACGGCGGGCGACGTATGGTCCTGTTTCAGGGCCGTCACGACATCGGGAATGCGTGAAAATTTCTCAGGAAGGCACCGTATCGCCTGATGGCAGTGCACTGTTCGTGCTCGTGTATCAGGAGTTGCGCCGGATCGCCCGCAGCCAGCGGCGCGCGGCGGGCAGTCCGGTCACGCTCGACACCACCGCCCTGGTGCACGAGGTGTATCTCAAGCTGCACGGCGCACCGGAAGCACAGCCTTGCGACCGCGTACATTTCCTGTCGCTCGCCGCGCGCGCAATGCGCCAGATCCTCGTCGATCACGCGCGCTATCGCTCACGCATCAAGCGCGGTGGTGCGCTCTCGATCACGGGTTTGAACGACGAGATCGGCATCAGCGTGGAAATGGTCGACCTCGTCGCGCTCGACGACGCGTTGACGCGCCTCGCTCAGATCGACCCGCGTGCAGGCCAGCTGGTGGAGTGGCGTGTATTCGGCGGTCTCGAGATTGCCGATATCGCGCAACTGCAAGGGGTGACCGAACGCACGGTATTCCGCGATTGGCGGCGTGCGCGCGCATTCCTGGTCGATCGACTCGGCCACGAAGCGTTGCAGGACTAGGTCGTGGATACCCGGCGGTGGCAGCGTATCGGCGCGATCTTCGACGAGATGGTCGAGGCGCCCATCGATGCGCGCGCCAGCTTGTTCGATCGCCTGTGCGGGGACGATGCCCAATTGCGCGGCGAAGTCGAAGCACTGCTGGTCGCCGACGACGTGGCGGATCGATTCGATCGGGGCCTGGTATCCGCGCGCAACTGCGCCGTCGCGGATTGGGCCGAGAACGACGACG
>JBDSBK010000161.1:0-10022 GCA_039921645.1 Dokdonella sp. | reverse complement strand
CGGCCGGCGGATCGCATGGAGGAACACGCTGCACTCACGCCTGATCGGTGATCTCACGCAGACGAGCAAGATCGTTCACGAACTGCGCATACGCCTCGGCGCGTTCCTTTTCTCCGGGCAGACGCAGCAGGTAAGACGGATGCACCGTTGCGATAGCGCGCGTATCGTCATCAAGCGTGCGCCACTCGCCGCGCTCCTGCATCAGGCGGAACGACTTGCCGAAGATCGCTTGCGCAGCCATTGCGCCGAGGCAGACGATAGCCTTGGGCGCGATCGACAGCAGTTCCGCCTGCAACCAGTGTCGGCATGCGGCCTGCTCCTGCGCATTCGCGCGCGCGTGCAATCGCCGCGTGCCGCGTTGCTCGAACTTGAAATGCTTGACGGCATTGGTGACGTAGAGCTCGGCGCGATCGATACCCGCTTCCTGCAGCGCGCGATTGAATAACTGACCCGCAGGTCCGACGAAAGGATGCCCAGAGAGATCTTCCTGGTCGCCGGGTTGTTCGCCGATAACGACCATGCGAGCATCGTCGGGGCCTTCGCCGAACACGGTCTGCGTGGCCGGTTCCCACAGCGCGCACGCCTTGCACTGATTCGCTGCGCGGCGCAGCTGTGCAATGCTGCTGCCAGACAGCACCTCGGTCGGGCGCTGAGGCAATGCCGGCAGCGGTTTCTTCGGCGTGGTCGGCGCCTTGCGCACCATGGCATCCATCCTCGCCGATGCGTCGCGAATCAATCCCGGAATCAGTGACGTCTCGGGCATGTTCTTCCAGTACCGTACCGGCATTTCCCGAACCATCGCCTGAATCTTGAGTCGCGCAGGATTGAAGATGTTGGCGTAGTACGTGCGCCACAAATCCTCCAACGCATCGTCGGTCGGTGCATCGCACTTCTGCGCTCCGCCTCCTGTGGCGAGCACTTCGCCATTCCAGTGCGCACTGCGCGTCGGCGTGAGGATCGACCAGTGCATTCCCGCGAAACGCCGCACGAAAAACGGAGCGACACGCAGCAGAATGTCGTGCGAGGGCTCGAACCATGCGACGAACACGGAACCGGCGATGCTTTTCACTTCACGAAAGCGCACGAAGGCTTTCATCTTGTGCTGATCGCGGCGAACCGCCTTTGCCGCCAGTCCTGTCCACGCGACGTCGTCATCCGTCGCGATGGAAAGCAGGTGCCGCTCGCCGTGCGTGAGCCGCCACAGCAGACGGTAGAGAACGGCATGGCGCCGCGAGTCGGAGTGCGCGATGACGACATCGGCAAGATCGAGGAAGTCGCGCGGCACGGAGGCCCTCGGCGCAATGCATGCCGCTTCAGCCCTGGGCGGACTTGCTGCGCCATCGTTGCCGAACAATCCGGCGACATCACCGACTTGCCACTGCACATCGCAAGGCGCAATGCCGCTGCGCAATAATCCGCGTGCCGCATCACGCCACTCGGTGAGATCGGAACCATCCTGCAAAATGAAGAGCCGCATCATTGGCCGAAGAGATCAGATTGACGCGGCACGGTGCCGAGCGGTCGAAGTGCGGCGCTTTCGCTCTCCGTGCGGGGACGGTAGTCGATGGTCGTGACGAAAGGTGAGAGCTTGCGCACGGGAGCGCGCAACTTGATCAGATCTTCATACCGAATCCTGCGATGCGCGCGCATCCGGATCAAGCGTTGCACGGTGCGCACGCCGAGTCCCGGGACTCGCAACAACAGTTCCTTCGGCGCGCGATTGAGATCGACCGGAAACTGCTCGCGATGACGCAGTGCCCATGCCATTTTCGGATCGATATCGAGATCGAGCATGCCACTGTCACCGACCGGCGCGATCTCATCGGCATCGAATCCGTAGAAGCGCATCAACCAGTCGGCCTGGTACAAGCGGTGTTCGCGCACCAGCGGCGGCGGCCGCAGTGGTAGCGCCTTTGATGCATCGGGAATCGGGCTGAACGCGGAATAGTAGACCCGCCGCAATCGATAGTTTGCATAGAGATTGGAACTGGTCGACAGCACGTCGCGATCACTCGACGAATCGGCCCCGACGATCATCTGCGTACTCTGCCCGGCGGGCGCGAATCGCGGTGCCTTCTTCTCCGCCTTGGCTTCCTCGATCGACAGACGCAGACGACCCATGGCCTTGCGAATCTCCCGATGATCCTTCTCGGGAGCCAGCGCCTTAAGGCCGTCTTCTGTCGGCATTTCCACATTGATGCTGAGACGGTCGGCCCAGCGTCCCGCGTCGGCGAGTAGTTCCGGCGAGGCATCGGGAATCGTCTTCAGATGGATGTAGCCACGGAAACGATGCTCCTCGCGCAGGGATCGGGCGACCTGCACCAGCATTTCCATCGTGTAGTCGGAGGAGCGGATGATGCCCGACGAAAGGAACAGCCCCTCGATGTAGTTGCGACGGTAGAAATCAAGCGTGAGCTGCACCACCTCGGCCACGCTGAAGCGCGCACGCTGCACGTTGGAGCTGCGACGATTGATGCAGTAGACGCAATCGAAGATGCAGAAGTTGGTGAGCAGGATCTTCAGCAAGGAGATGCAGCGGCCGTCCGGTGCATACGCATGACAAATGCCCATGCCCTCGGTAGAACCGATGCCTCCGGTGCCGCGTGAATCGCGCTTCTGACCGCCGCTGGAGGAACACGACGCGTCGTACTTGGCCGCGTCGGCGAGCAGAGCGAGTTTTTCGGAAAGCTTCATCGGTACGTATCGTGGCCAGGAGACGCTGCGAAGCGTGCGTGGCGGCTGTCGCAGCGTGTGCGACAACCGTGTGCCGGGCGACCGAAATTGGCTCGTGATCGAGGCAGGTTTTTGAGGTTAGTCGAGTTCCGGAATCCAGTCCGTGCCGCAGCGTTCGGGGAGAGCGCAGGCGGTAAGCTCCCGCTCACCCTGGCCGACCTGTTCGACGACAAGCGCGCCCGTTGTGTTGGAACTCGCAAGGCTAAGTGGACGCGCCTTAACGCGACCGGTTTCGTGTGGCGTGTGCGATCAGCCTGCTCCCTCGCTAATGCTCGACAACGCAGGGCAGCAGAGCATGACGCATACGGATCCTGCCGAAAGTCACCCCCTCTATTGGCACGGTGTTTTAGTTTAATAGAACACCATACTACCACCACACGGCGCGCGCTGACGCCATTCGCGGGGACATCATGGCTTGCCAACTGACCGTCGAGGCGGTTCGCTATCGCTACACCAAGGGCATCGAGGCCGTCGCCGGCATCGATCTGAACATGGGTCCGGGCATCCTCGGTTTGCTCGGTCCCAACGGCGCCGGCAAGTCCACTCTGATGCGCATTCTTGCCACGCTGTCCAAGCCGACCAGCGGACGCGTGTTGTGGAATGGCGTAGATATCGCGGGCGAACCGAACGCGCTGCGCGCGGAGCTGGGTTATCTGCCGCAGGATTTCGGCATCTATCCATCACTGACTGCGCGCGAGTTCCTCGCTTACCTGGCGGCGGTGAAGGGCTTGCCATCGGCGCGCGCGCAGACGCGCATCGACGAATGCCTCGGTCTGGTCGGTCTTGGCGATGCGGCCGATCGTCGACTCGGCGATTTCTCCGGTGGCATGCGCCAGCGCGTCGGCATTGCGCAGGCCCTGCTCAACGATCCTCGTTTGCTCATCGTCGACGAGCCCACGGTCGGACTCGATCCGGAAGAACGCCTGCGCTTCCGTCATCTCATGACGGATCTCGCGGCGGATCGTCTGGTGATCTTGTCAACGCATATCGTGTCGGATGTCGAAGCGAGTGCGACGGCGCTCGCCGTGATGGCGAAGGGCAAGCTGCTATTCGCAGGCTCCCCCGAACCCTTGATCGCGCAGGCGCAGGACCACGTGTGGGAATGGCTGGTGCACGAGTCGCAGGTGGCGCAGGCTCGCACGCAATTCACCATCAGCAGTTCGCTGCGCCGACCCGATGGCGTGCGCCTGCGCGTCGTCGCGGCGACGTCACCGTCAAACGATGCACAAGCGTGCGCGCCGGATCTCGAAGACGCGTACCTGTGGCTGCTCGCTCGCGATGGCGCGCGCTGACATGGAAGCGCTCCGACGTTTTGCCGCCATCGTGCTTGCCGACCTGCGCGAGCGCAGCCGCAGCACGCGCTTCTGGGTTGTGCTCGGCCTCGTCGGCCTCCTCACCTGGGGATGCTTTCCGGGCGTCGAGACTGGGCGCTTCACGGTCGGCTTCGACGGCGACCAGCGCGCGACCTATTCGAGCGCATGGGTCGGCCTCGTGCTCGGGCTGATGTATTCGACGATGCTGTCTTCGATCGGTTTCTATCTTGTGCGCGGCACTCTCGTGCGTGACTTCGACACGCGCGTGTGGCAGCTGCTCGTCGCCACGCCGATGACGCGCGCGGGCTATCTGCTCGCCAAATGGACCAGCCACATGGCGGTGTTCGGCTTGATCATGCTGGTCGGGCTCGCGGTTGGCGCTGTCGCGCAATGGGTGCGCGCTGAGGATCACGCATTCAATCTGTTCGAGTTGCTCAAGCCTGTCGTGGTGCTCGCCCTGCCCTCGCTCGCGCTCAGCGCGTTCTTCGCGGTGCTGTTCGACCTGGTGCCGTGGTTGCGGCGCACGGCGGGCAACGTGTTGTTCTTCTTCGTCTGGATGTTTCTGTTCGTGGCGATGGGCGCCACCATCGATCCGCACAAATCCGCGTGGGCGCACGCGACCTGGATCAGCGATCCGAGCGGCATCGTGATGGTGATGCGCGACTTCGCGACGCAACTCGCGCACTCCGCGCCGTGGGTCAAGGTCAACGACATCAACATCGGCGTCAGCGATCACGTCGCGACATTGCACCTGTTTCAGTGGCAGCAGTGGCCAATGCATGCGCGCGATCTCGCCGGCCGCGGCCTGTGGGTGTTGTTGTCGGTGCTGGGCGTGATTGCTCTCGCGCCCGCACTCGACTGGGCCGCCGCACGTACGCGCAGCGCCGCTGCGGGTCATGGCGCAAATCCCGGACGGCGGCTCGCCTGGCTCAACCGCGTGTTGCGCCCGCTGGAATCGACGCGGATAGGAATGCTGCTCGCCGCCGAACTAAAACTCGTGCTGCGCCAGCGTCGCGCGTGGTGGTGGCTCGCACTGCTGATTGCATGGGGTGCGCAGCTGTCCGGCAATCGCGAGGCGATCGGTATCGGCGTGATCGGCGCATGGCTGCTGAGCGTCGACGTGTTTGCGCGCGCCATGCTGCGCGAGCGCGATAGCGGCACCGGACCTTTGCTGTTCGTCGCCGCGGGTGCGGTGCGAAGCCTGTTGTTCGCGCGCATCGGCGTCGCGCTTGTGCTCGCACTGCTGGCGGTTGCGCCGGCCTTGCTGAGCCTGTTTGCTACCGATCATGTCGCGGCGAGCGCGTTGTTGTTGGCCGCAGCCAATGTCGCGTTCGCGGGCCTCGCCATTGGCATTGCGTGTCGCAATCCGCGGCCCTACGAGTTGCTGCTGGTGGTGCTCGCCTACGCCGGTGTGCAGGGTCACGGACCGCTGGCCGTGCTAACCGATTCGCCCGGCGCTTTGCAGCTGCATGCGCTCGTACTGCCGGTCCTGATCGCGGTGGTTCTGGTGCTGTGGCCGCGCTTCGCGCGCTGAAGCAAGCGTCATGGGCGACGTGTTCCGTTCAGCACAGAAAAAAAACCGCTTTTTGCGCTCCCTGTTGCCACGCAGCTGGCGTTAAGGCTGGCGGAGTACCGTGCAAGGTCGACAATGTCGCGCCCACGGGGTTTGGCGCGCATTCGTCTTTGCATGGCGCGCACGATTGGGTTCTTGAACATCAACGGACTTCGTCTTTCGCGACTCTTGCTTCAACTAGGGGTCCTCAAATGAATAAAGCAACGAACACGCGTCTCGCCGTGGTGGCCGGTCTGGTCATGGGCGCATTTGCCACATTCGCCATACCGGCTCTCGCACAAACCGCCCCGCCGCTCGGCACGGCAGGCAGTTTCGCGGTCCTCGGCGGTTCCACGGTAACCAATACCGGCGTCAGCGCCATCGTCGGTAACGTCGGCGTGAGTCCGGGCAGCGCGATCATCGGCTTTCCGCCGGGCACCATCAGCGGCGGAACAATGCACGCCAATGATGCCGTAGCGGTGCAGGCGCAGAGCGATCTCACCACGGCCTACAACGCGCTCGCCGGCCAGGCCTGCAATACCGATCTGACCGGCACCGACCTCGGTGGACTCACGCTGACTTCCGGGGTCTATTGCTTCTCAACCTCGGCCCAGTTGACGGGCACGCTCACGCTCGACGCACAGGGCAATCCGAACGCGGTCTTTATCTTCAAGATCGGCAGCACACTGACCACCGCCAGCAGCTCGAGCGTGCTCGTGATCAACAGCGGGTCCAACTGCAATGTGTTCTGGCAGGTGGGGGCCTCCGCGACGCTCGGCACGACCACGGTGTTCGCCGGCAATATCCTTGCGCTGAGCAGCATCACGCTGAACACGGGCGCATCCGCGAACGGGCGGACGCTCGCGCGAAACGGCGCGGTGACGATGGACACCAATAGCGTGTCGGTTTGCGCTGCCGGCTGCAGTCCCATCGTGCTGACGCCGGCGACGCTGCCGGCTGGCACCGTCGGCATGGCCTACGACCAGACGATCACGGCCAGCGGCGCAACGGCGCCGTACACCTTCAGCGTGACTGCCGGCACGCTGCCAGCGGGATTGAGCCTGGTTTCGAGTGGTGCATCCAGTTCACGGCTGTCGGGCACGCCGACGAGCCCTGGCAGTTCCACCTTCACCATTACCGCGACCGATGCGACCGGATGCATCGGCAGCTTGTCGTATACCGTCGTCGTCAACGGGCTGGGAGTCGGGGGTTTCGCGACGCCGGCACCGACTCTATCGCAAGGCGTCCTGCTCCTGCTTGCGCTGCTGCTCGGCGCTGTCGGGTTCGCGCAGTTCGGAAAGGCAACCCGTACGCGCGGCTGAGGTAACGGGTCAGCAGGGCGGCGGCGCATCCGCCCTGCATCGCGCCGCAGCCCTTGCCAGCGTGCATACTTGCGCCCTGCGCATTGCGGAGGAAGCGTGCATGTCGCCATCGACCCTGTGCCATTCGGCAGCGCGCGTGCGGATGCTTGTTGAAGCCGCATGCGTGGCCGCATGTTGCATGACCGCCGTCGCGGCGCATGCGTTTCCCATCAATGCCGCTGATGCCGTCTTCAACGATGGCTTCGAACCCTATGCCGGCATCGGACCGACGCAGACCTGCCCGTACACACCCGATGGCAATGGCTTCTTCACGCTCACAAGCCCGGCGTCGAACTATGCCGTACGCCTGCCGCCGGGCTACGACGCGCAGAATCCGCAGCCGCAACGATTGCTCGTCGCGATCCACGGTTGCGGCGACAACGCGATGAATTTCGCGACGTGGGCCGCGTCGCCCTATGCGTTGCGTGCGACACAGAACTACATCGCGATCTCGATCGGCGGCCGTGATGGCACGTGTTGGAACATCGGCACCGATGACGCGCTGGTGTCAGCTGCGATCACGCATGTGAGCTCGTGTTTTTACGTGCATCAACACAAGATCGTGCTCGCCGGATATTCCTCCGGTGGCGGACTCGCCTATCACCTTGCGATGACGGACGCGCGGCGCTACGCGGGCGTGCTGATCGAGAATTCCAGCCTGAGTAGTGCTGTCGGCGGCGCGGGCAACGTCAACGCGGCGCTCGATGCGGCATGGTGGAAGATCGATGTCGCGCACTCCGCCCGCATCGGCGACATGTCGTACCCGATCGCGGAGGTACAAGCGGATCGCGGCAAAATGCTCGCGCACGATTTCCCGCTGCAATACCGCGAACTCGACGGCACGCACAACGGCACCTCGGATGACTGGTCGCTGTTCCTGATCCCGAAGATGGCGAACTGGGTTTCGCCATAACGATACTGGCGCGGGGCGCGCGTCATTCAGCTCGCTCGTGGCCGCGCGAATTGCTGGCGAGCTTTGCGTGCACGGCGACGTTCCGGAGCTGCAACCGATATGACGCCTGCGCGACCGCATCGCAACAATTCCTCCCAAACCGCTCGCTGCCTGAACGGGCGACACGGCTGATGAAAGAACGTCCTCCGCGCGTCGGTCTGTTAAGCATCAAGGCGTCACCATGCTCGCTGCCAGCGAAGCCTGGCCGCTTCGGTGCCGGCGGTCCGACGAAGTCAACCCAGGCACTCCTCTAAGGAGAATGGTATGAAGATCTTCAAATCAACCCTCGTGGCGGCGGCGCTCATGTGTATGTCCACCTTCGCGTTCGCCAACGACGAGATGAAGCACGAAGGCATGATGCACGAAGGGATGAAAGGCATGGATGCGAATGGCGACGGCATGATCTCGAAGGACGAATTCATGAAGTTCCACGAGGCCAAGTTCGACAAGATGCCGAAGAACAAGGACGGCATGGTCATGATGAAAGACATGGAAATGATGCATCACGACAAGATGATGAAGCACGACGAGATGATGAAGAAGGATTCGATGAAGGATGGTGGCGGTCACTGACTGCCTGCTGCGCCGTAAAATGCCGGCGCAGCGTCCGTCTTCATCGCAGCATCCGGACCGCTGGCGGATCGCCGGCGGTCTTTTGTTTCAGGAAGTCGGGAACATGCCAGAACTCGCGGGAGCTTCACCTTGGCCACGCACGACCGTCTCTATTACCGGCACACCCTGCCTATCCGCGTGATGCACTGGATCAACGTGCTCGCGTTCTTCCTGCTGCTGATGAGCGGCTTGCAGATCTTCAACGCGCATCCCGCGCTGAACTGGGGCAAGTCGTCGTACAACGGCAAGCCGCCGGTGCTGGAGATTTCCGGCAGCCAGGGCAGCGATGGCCAACCGATCGGCACGACGACCGTCTTCGGGCACGCGTTCACGACCACGGGCGTGCTCGGCGTCTCCAACGAAGACGGTACGCCGACCGAACGCGGGTTTCCGGCATGGGCGACGTTGCCCGGACCGCAATGGCTTTCGATGGCGCGCGCCTGGCATTTCTTCTTTGCCTGGATCTTCGTGCTGAACGGGCTGTGTTATCTCGGCTACAGCATCGCGACGCGACACCTGCGTCGCGATCTGCTGCCGACAACGGCAGACGCACGTTCGATCGGCCGTTCTCTGAAGGACCACCTGCTGTTCCGGCATCCGAAAGGCGAAGCGGCGAAGCACTACAACGTGCTGCAGAAACTCACCTACCTGATCGTCATCTTCGTGCTGCTGCCGGGCATCATCCTGATGGGCTGGGCAATGTCGCCATGGATGAACGCGCTGTGGCCGGGCTGGATCGACATCGTTGGTGGACGCCAGTCGGCGCGTACCCTGCATTTCGTGTTCGCATTTCTGCTGCTCGCCTTCGTGTTCGTGCATGTGTTCGAGGTCGTGATCACGGGCGTGTGGAACAACCTGCGCTCGATGATCACCGGGCGCTATGTCGTGCCACCTGATGACCGCCATGAATGACGCTCTCTCGCGCCGCCGCTTTCTCGTCCGCGCAGTAACACTCGTCGGCGGTGTCCTGCTCGCCGGCTGCGACCGCCTGTCGCGCAGCGCCTGGTTCACACGCATGCTGGCCGTCGCCGAGTCGATGAACCTTGCCGCGCGCAATGCCACCGCAACACGCGTTTCGATGGCGCAGGAATTCGACGCAGCGGACCTGTCGCCGTCGTTCCGCAGCAACGGTACCGCGCGTCCAAATACGCCGGAGTATCAGCGCCTCGCCGCTGGCGGCTTTGCCGACTACCGGCTGGAAGTCGGTGGTCAGGTGCAGACGCCGCTGTCGCTGTCGCTCGAGGAATTGCGCGCGCTGCCCGACCGCACCCAGATCACGCGACATGATTGTGTCGAAGGTTGGAGTGCGATCGCGAAATGGCACGGCGCGCGCCTGAGCGCATTGCTCGCACGCGCGCAGCCGCTGAAATCGGCGAAGTACGTGGTGTTCCATTGCGCCGATTCGCTCGACGACGACGGCACGCCGTACTACGAAAGCATCGACATGGAAGACGCGTATCACGAGCAGACGATCCTCGCTTACGACTTGAACGACGAGA